>CAMDHL010000092.1 GCA_945898105.1 Comamonas sp. lk
CATCCTCGCGCCCGGCCAGCCAGCCGCCCACCACGGTCAGCGCCAGCATCCAGGCCTTGATATTCACAAACTGTAGGAGCACACCCTGGCGAAAGCCCACTTCTAACACCGCCGTATCGGTCTGCGCCAGACTTTTGGTACCCGCCAATTTGAAGGCCAACCATAGCAAATACGCCATACCCAGGCCTTGAATCGCCAGGCGCAACAGTGGCACCGCCAGCACCACCGCGCCCAAACCGGCGGCACACAGGCTGAACAAAAGCCCCCAGCCAATAGGCACCGCGCAGACAAACTGCATGGCGCGGCGCAGCCCAAAATTAGCGGCCATCGCAGTAGATACCGTGGTATTGGGTCCGGGGGTGAAGCTAGTGACGGTGGACAAGAGCAGCAAGGCCGTCAGTTCGGAAACAGGCATGGGGTGACTGTAACGGCATCGCGCCAGCGTCTGGCCAAGGCCCACAAGTACGACAAGATCCGGCAGGGCATTCGCCGCCAGACCCTTAGAGGCTCATCAAGGTGACCGAATCGACAAAGATTTATTCGCCTGCGCCCTGCCCCAAGCGACCATCAATCACTTCAATCGTCCGGTCGCAGCGCTCCGATAGCTCCTGGTTATGGGTGACGAACAAAACGGCGGTCGCATGCTCTTTGCACACACTGCGCAGCAAGGCAAATACGCCGTCGGCACTTTTGGAGTCCAGATTGCCCGTAGGCTCATCGGCCAATATCAGCGCCGGCTGCATAGCCAGCGCGCGCGCCACTGCCACCCGTTGCTGCTGACCGCCTGATAGGCGGTTGGCCGGTGCGTGCAGCCACGGCCGCATGCCCACGCTGTCCAGCAATTGCGCGGCCCGCTCGCGCATGTTGGCATCCATCAAGCCTTGGGCTGCGTACATGGGCATCATCACGTTTTCCAGGGCACTGAAGGCGCTGAGCAAGTGGTGGTACTGAAATACAAAGCCGATGCTATGGCCACGCAAATGCGTGAGTTGCGCGTCGCTAAGTTGCGTAGCTTCCAGGCCGGTGATGCGCAGGCTGCCGCTGCTAGGTCTATCCAGTAGGCCCACGGTATTGAGCAGCGTGCTTTTGCCCGAGCCTGAGGGCCCTACAACGGCACAAAAGTCGCCGGGGTACAAGCACATGTCAATGCCATGCAAAACCTCGATTTCATTGTCCGCACCGACGTTAAAAGATTTGCGAATGCCTTGCAGCTCCAGCACCGGCGCGACATGCTTGAGATTGGTGGACAACTCAGGCACGAATAGCCACCACCGGGTCTAAACGCGCGGCCCGCAGCGCGGGGGCCAAGGCCGACAGCAGGCCGGTCAAACTGGCGAGCGCTAGGGCCTGCCCAAACAACGCACCATCCATCGCCATGGCAAACATGATGCTGCCATCTGCATTGCGCATGTAGCGCTGCCAGAGCACCATAGCCAGAGCGCCAATAAGGGCTCCGACCAGGGCGCCGGCAAAACCGAGTAAGCCGCCTTGTAACAAAAACACCCGCATAACCTGCGCGCGGCGTACGCCCATGGCACGCAAGATGCCGATCTCGCGAGAGCGTTGCACTACCGAAACCACCAGCACACTGGCGATACCAAAACCCACTGACAGCGCTACAAAGAAACGGATGGCCGTATTGGCCGTGGTCTGCGCCCGAACAGCGGTGAAAAACTGCTCGTTGGTCTTCATCCAACTATCCGCCTGCAAACCGGTGTGACTTTGAATTTGCTGGGCAACGCCCTCGGCGGCGTAGATGTCGTGCAGCGTCAAGTCCAGGATGGAGGCGCCACCGGCCAGGCCGAATAGGCTTTGCGCGGTGCGCATGGCCATGAACACGTTGCGGCTGTTGGCGCCTTTGTTGCCTAGGTCAAAAATGCCGGCCAGTTTCAGCGTCAAGACAGTGCCGCCCACAGTAGCGATGCGCAGCGGATCGCCCGGCACCACACCCAGGTCAGCCGCTAGTTCGGTGCCTATCAGCAATGTATCGCTGCCGATTTCGGGCGTGCCTTGCACCATCTTGTCGCGCAAGGCGATGATTTGAAAATACAAATCTGGCACCATGCCGACCACCGCCACCGAATGGCTGGCCTCGCCTCGCGTCACCAACGCTGCCCCCAGCACGGCAGGCGAGACCAATTTGACTTCCGGCATAGCTTGCAATTGCAGCACCAGGCTTTGCCACTGGTCAATACCTTTGACGCGCTGCAAAGGAATTTGCATCGTGGCCGCTTCCATGCTGCCAGGCTCCACGCCTTGAGCACGCGCACGCTCTTTGGATGCCAGCACCTGGATATGCGCCTGTCCCGTCAGCACCCGGTTGACAAAATTGGCTTGCAAACCATTGAGCAACGCCGACATAAAAATAATCACCGCTACGCCAATGGCAATACCGACCACGATGAACAAGGTCTGGATGCGCCCTTCGCGCAAAAAGCGCCAAGCCACCAGCACTTCGAAAGGTAACCAAGCGCGTTGCTTCATGGCAACGCCTGCCGTATGCGATCGCCCTCGCGCACGGTGCTTTGCGCCACTGGCACCAACAAGGCGCCAGTCTTCAAGCCGGACAAAATTTCTACCCGGCCCTGGGCTTGTAAGCCAGGCATCACGACCTGGCGCTGCGCCCGGCCATCGCGCCACAGCAAGACCCAGGGCGCAGCCTGGTTCACATCGTGTATCGCCGTCAATGGAATATGGAGTGCCTGCGGCCGTCGCGCCACTTCAATATCGACCGACACCGTCATGTCCTGGCGTAGTTGGGCCACCGGCTCGCTTACGTCCAGTCGTACCTCGATAGCGCCGCGCTGCGGGTCCACCGCCGGGTTGATAAAGACCACGCGGGCAGCAAACTTCTGTTCCGAAAATGCGTCCGCCGAGGCCCAGGCGTTTTGCCCGGTGTGCAACCATTTGAGATTCTTCTCGTCGATTTGCAGCACTAGCTGGATATTGCCCTCTGGCGAGAGAACCATGAGTACCTTACCCGGCTGCACACCATCGCCAGCCTCCACATTACGCGCCATGACAACGCCATCAACCGGTGCGGTGATGCGGCTATAGCGCAGACGTGCCTGCGCAGTTTGCGATGCGGCTTGCGCTTGGCGCAGGCTGGCTTTGGCACTGGCGGTTTCCGCGCCGGGAGACTGCAAGCTAGACCATTGGTGCTTCGCGATGGTGACCTGCGTTTGAGCCAAGTCCAAGGCGCGCTGCGCCTCTTCAGTGGCAGCAGCGCCATAAAAGCCTTGGGCATACAACTCTTGGGCACGCGCCGCAGTGCGCTGCGCGCTGCGCAGATTGAGCTGCGCCTGCGCCACGGCCTGATCGGCTAGTGGTTGCTTGAGTTCTGAAAGCAAACGCAAGTTGCTCAGCGCCAATTGCTCAGCAGCAGTAGCCTGTGCCAAATTAGCCTGCAACTCACTGCCATCCATTTCCAATAGCAATTGCCCACGCTTAACGGGCTGGCCTTCAGTCACCAACACGCTACGCACCGTGCCGGTGATTTGCGAACCCAGGTTGATGCGGTGCGCCGTCTCTACCCGCCCACTGGCCACGATCGTGTGTACCAAGGTGCCTTGCAGAACCGGCTCCAAGGTGATTTGCGGCCCTAACAATTGCCCGTACGCAAAGTACGCCAGAACACCCGAAGCCGCCAGACCTGCGGCCCACCACGCTGATGCGCGCGTTTTCAAAACCATGGCGCAAACCTCCCTGACGCAAGGCTCATGTAGCGTCAAAGTGCGCCAACACCGTCCCCGCACCAAAGCTCTCGCCATCCTGCACGGCTATCGAAGTGATTTGCCCATCCTGCGGCGCCTCCACATCGATAGCCGCCTTCACCAGCACCACTGTCGCCAGCACTTGCCCCTTGCGCACCGGTACACCGGGCGCCACCAGCCATTTGTCCAGCAGGGCCTCTGCCTCTTCCTGCCCGCCGGTCCACACCGAGGCAGGTAATTGAATCTCCATCATGCAGCCGCCGCCTTGGCCAACTTACCTACTAGCAAGGCCTGCGCTGCTTGCACGATGTCGGTCACTTGGGGAATCACAAATTGCTCTAAGGGTCGGCTATAGGGAATTGGCACATTGGGTACGGCCAGGCGCATCACCGGCGCCTTGAGCGAAACCGTATCCAGATTCTCGGCAATCAAGGCGGCAATCTCACCGCTCAGGCCAAAGCCCAGGTAGTCTTCGTCGGCAATGAGCAGGCGCCCGGTTTTACGCACCGACTTGAGAATCGCCGCTTTATCCAAGGGCACCAGCGTGCGCAAGTCCAACACTTCCGCATGGATGCTTTGGCCTTGCAGTTGATGCGCCGCGAGCATGGCTTTTTGCACCATTTGGCTGAGGCTGACGATGGTCAGGTCTGCCCCCTCTTGCATCACTTTGGCCTGACCTAAAGGGATGGTGTAAGCCTCTTCAGGCACTGCATTGCTGCTGCCTTCCAGATAGGCCATCCATGGCAGGCCCATGATGCCTTTGTGGTACATGAACATCACCGGGTTGTCGTCGCGAATCGCTGCCGTCATCAAGCCTTTGGCGTCATACGCATTCGATGGCACCACCACCTTGATACCCGGCATATGTGCAAAGATGGAATACAGGCATTGCGAGTGCTGGGCCGCGTCGTTGTAGCCGCCGCCTATGGCTGTAGTCAGTACCACCGGCAATTTCACATGGCCGCCAGACATATAAGTGTTCTTGGCCAGGTGGTTATAGATTTGGTCCATGCAGACGCCAAAAAAGTCTACAAACATCAGTTCCACCACCGGCCGCAACCCGGCAGACGCAGCCCCCGTAGCTGCGCCGATAAACGCGGTCTCGGAGATGGGCGTATCCATCACCCGCTCTTTGCCAAACTTGTCGAGCAAACCGCCGGTAGCGCCAAAAATTCCGCCGTAGCTGCCAATGTCCTCGCCCATCACAAACACCGAGCTATCGCGCGTCATCTCTTGCGCGATGGCTTCTGAAATGGCTTGCGCCATGGTCAATATGCGCTCTGTTTTCATACCAATGCCCTAGTGAATGCGTGGTCTTGCACAAAGACATCGGCTAGCGCGTCTTGTGCATCGGGGTAGGCGCTACTGCGTGCAAACGCAAATGCCTGGGTAACACGCCGCTGCACTTTTTGCACCACAGCGGCCTCTTCCTCGGCACTCATAAATCTCCGCTCTTTCAATAGCTTAGACAACAAGCCAATCGGGTCACGCTGGCGCAGCTGCGCCACTTCATCTTTGGGTCGGTAAGTTTCGGGGTCGCCCTGAAAATGCCCGAAATAGCGGTCGGTGCGCACTTCTATAAGCGTGGGCCCTTCGCCATGGCGGGCCCGCGCAATCGCCGGGGCCATGGCTTCAAACACCGCGACTGCATCGTTGTCTGCGACGCGTATGCCAGGTATGCCGTAGCCTGCGGCGCGGTCGGTCACCCATTGCACCGATGTCGCCTTGGACTTAGGCACTGAAATTGCCCACTGGTTGTCCTCGCAAACAAACACTACTGGCAACTTCCACACGGCCGCCAAATTCAAGGACTCATGGAAGGAGCCTTGGTTGGCCGCGCCTTCGCCGAAAAAAGCAATGGACACCCAGTTCTTACCCATTTTTTTCGCGGCCAGCGCGGTGCCACAGGCAATTGGCATGCTCGCGCCTACGATACCGCTGCAACTAAATTTGTGCGCGTTATCAAACAAGTGCATATGCCCACCCTTGCCTTTGCCAAGGCCGGTAACCTTGCCAAACATTTCTGCCGTCATGGCATTGAGCGGCACGCCTTTAGCGATCGCAAAATGGTGCGGCCTGTGCGTGCCCACCACAGTGTCATCGTCGCTCAAGTGCGCGCATACTCCCACGGCCACTGGCTCTTGCCCAGCGGCCAAATGCATCTCGCCGGGCACCGGTCCGCCCCCAATATCAAAGGCCAAGCCTTTTTGAATCGATGGGGGCAATTTGCCCTCCATATACACCGCTGCCATGGTCTCTTCGTAGTAGCGTATTTCGACCATTTTTTCGTACATCCACATGAGTTTTTCTTTGCCGATTTGCATGGTTACTCTCCAGGGTTAAAACCGTTCCTGAGTCGCGAAACCATCACGCTTCGTAAGCAACACCGGGAATATCTTCATACTAGGTCGCTGGCCCATAACGCAATTGATGTGGGTCAAGCTTTTAAACAGCAATGGACTGCCGCTTTGCTTTCGCGCCTTGCAGTGCCAGGGCCGCGCAATTGCGATGTCGCAGGCCGCGGCATTTCATGGCTTCAAGGCCTAAGTGGATAGTGACTTAGGCTTATGTGGATGGATGGTTTGAGTGCTCGCCCGTCTGCAACTGCCGCAGTGTTTCGAGCCTGGCGTCAAAGTCAAAGCCCTCCGGCTCTTCGTATTCCACATAAGGTACTGCGCTGGCCTTTACGACCGCTAGTTTGTGCTGGTGCTTGATGGGGCAAAAATAGGCTTCGGTAGCCTGTATTACCGCTGAGGAAAAAGCAGCGACGCCCATGGCGTATGCGCAATAGCTGCAATGCGCTTTGGACACCCAGTCTAGGTAACGCAATTCCTGCCGATCAAAGGCATTGAACGGCGCCCGCACGATGCGCGGCAATTTATAAACCGGGAAACACACATACTGATAAACCCACACCGAAAGGTCCAGAAAAACCAACGGCACCAGCATGCCGTAAATCAACGGGCCGGTAATGATATTGATGGGCCGCAAACGCAATATCAGCGCCCAAAGTCCCAACGCGTTATTGGCCGGTCGCTCCGGCACCTGGGCAGCCACCATCGCCTGCGCCTACTTGATAAGCGTGACCGGCAGCTTGCTGGCACTGGCCACGCGCTGCGATACCGAACCAAGCAGCAAATCGCCAAAAGCCGAGCGCCCCTTGGCACCGAGGACGATCAAGTCAAACTTGCCCGACTTGGCAACTTTGATGATTTCTTCAGCCACATGTCCGGTTTTGATAATCATGTCATGCGCCACCTCGGCCTTGTCCAGCAATTTGCGGGCGCTCAGCAAGTCTTTGTCACTCAATTCACGCAGGTAGTCGGCCAGCGCGCCTTTAGGTGTGTGCCTCTTCATATGCTTGAAGGCCGTGTCATCGTGGACCGAAATCAGCGTGATTTTCGACTTGGCGCGCACCGATGCAACCAGTTGGACCGTGTATTCGGTGGCGCGTAAGGCGCTGGGGGAGCCGTCAATGGCCACAAGAATTTTCATAGCTGAATCCTTCAAATAGAAAACCACAGGCTAAGCGCCATTACCGCCCCCGACTCTGCGCTAGATCAGACAATGGGCTATTGGACGGTGCTTTTTATGGCAATGGGCACCATCAAAAGGCCTGTCGCACGCCCGCGGGCGTCGCGGGCCAGACCGAGCCCACCTGCGCCAAGCAGCCGCTACCATCGGCGCTTCCCAGCGAAACCAACTAGCCCTATGCGCACCTCGCCCAAGCCCCCAAACATCCTGTTCATCATGACCGACCAGATGGCCGCGCCCCTGTTGCCACTGCACGACACCGCCTCGCCGATCCAGATGCCGCACCTGAGCCGCCTGGCGCGCGAGGGCGTAGTGTTTGATTCGGCCTACTGCAACAGCCCGCTGTGCGCACCCTCGCGTTTTAGCCTGGTGACCGGGCAACTACCCTCGGGCATAGGCGGCTTTGACAATGCGGCGGACCTGTCCGCCGACATTCCCACGTACGCGCACTACCTGCGCAATCTGGGCTATCGCACCGCTTTATCAGGCAAGATGCATTTTTGTGGGCCCGACCAATTGCACGGCTACGAGGAACGCCTGACCAGCGACATCTACCCCGCAGATTACGGCTGGACCGTCAACTGGGACGCGCTGGAAACGCGCCCTAGCTGGTACCACAATATGTCGTCCGTACTGCAAGCAGGCCCCTGTGTGCGCACCAATCAATTGGACTTTGAT
>CAMDHL010000093.1 GCA_945898105.1 Comamonas sp. lk
AGACGGGCAGGCGATTTTTGCTTCATGATGCCCGAGGCACCTTTGGCACAAATCACGCCCTTGTTGAGCGGATGGTTCGGGTTGCCGTCGATATAGCGCACCTCGGGGCCGTCCTCGCCCTCGCGCAAATGCACGCGTATGCCGCAGCGACAGGCGCACATATAGCAGGTGGTGCATTTGATCGTCGTTTCATCGACCGGCGTGGGTGCATCCAACGGTTGGTGTAAGGGCTCGGAAGACAAAAATTTGAACATGATGCGTGTCTCTTTTTTTTATTAAGTTTGAGTAGGCAATCTGCGATCTTTGCAGCGCTAGTTCTGCGCAGCAGCGAGTACCGCCAGCGCCACCGAGGCCATGCGTGATTGCAGCGAGTCCGCGCGCGAAGTGAGCACGATAGGCACACGTGCGCCCAGCACCAGACCTGCGCAATCGCCACCGCCCACGTAGTTAAAACTCTTGTAAAGCATATTGCCGGCATTAAGGTCCGGCATGATGAATAGGTCCGCATCACCGGCCACTTGCGACTCGATTTTTTTAATACGCGCAGCCTCTGCAGAAAACGCATTGTCAAAACCAAACGGTCCTTCCACTATGGCGCCTGGCCAGGCACCGGCGCGCGCCATGTCCACCAAAGCCTGGGCATCAAGCGTGGCGGGGATGGATGGGTTCACCACCTCCACCGCAGCCACGATGCCGACCTTGGGGTGCGATATACCCAGCTTGTGTAGCAAGCCAACGGCATTGCCCAAAATATCTTTTTTAGTTTTCAGATCCGGTGTGATGTTGACTACGCAGTCGGCTAGCGCAAGCAGCTTGTGGTAGCGCGGCAGGTCAAACACAAAGGCGTGGCTGATGCGACTGTTGCCGCGCAGACCAGCCTCTTTGTTCACGACTGCGGCCATCAGTTCGTCGGTATGCAACGAGCCCTTCATCAGGGCACTCACACCGCCGCTGCGTGCCAAGGTGCAGGCTCGCAATGCTGAATCCGGCGGCGCGCTGCCGCTGTCTATCAGCTCGAAATCACGCACATCCACTTGCGCTGCATCGGCAGCAGCGGCAATCAGCAAGGCCGGGCCGATCAGTACCGGGCGCGCCATGCCGCAGTCCTGTATGCGCCGCGCGGCATCAAGTGCCAGCGCGTCGCAGGGATAGACCAGTCCCAGCGCGGCAGGCTGACTGGCGGCCTGGGCCGTGGCGCGGGCCATCAGCGCTTGCAGTCGCGGATGCGTGATCTCCATGCTGCGGCCCGTGGGCTGTACTTCGTGGTTTAGACGTAGTCTTTGTACTTATCTAAAAAGCGCACCGGTTTGGACAGCGCATCACGGCGGAAGGGATCGCCCAATTCACGGGTGCACATGATTTCAATCACGCAGGTTTTGCCTTCCTTCATTTGCATATCGATAGCGCGTTTAAAGGCCGGGCCCACGTCTTCGAGCTTGTCCACCACAATGCCTTCGGCGCCCATGGCAATCGCGATGCCGGCAAAGCTTTCGCTTTCCAGCTCGCCGGCCACAAAGCGGCGGTTGTAAAAGTCCACCTGGTTTTTCTTCTCGGCGCCCCATTGGCGGTTGTGAAACACCACGGCGGTGACCGGAATATCGTGGCGCACCGCGGTCATCAGTTCGGACATGCTCATGCCCCAGGCACCGTCACCGGCGTAGGCCACGGCAGGGCGGTCCATGGCGGCTGCTTTAGCGCCGATCATGGTGGGCAGCGAGTAGCCGCAGTTGCCAAAGCTCATGGGCGCGAAGAAGCTGCGTGGTTCGTCAAAGCGCAAATAACTATTTGCCACCGCATTGATATTGCCGATGTCGGTGGATACCATCACGCGCGGCGGCATGGCTTTTTCCAGCTCACGCAGCACCTGGCGCGGGTGCAAATAAGTGCCACCGGTGGGCGTACGCTCGCTCTTGGCTTCATCGATCATGTCCAGACTGTAGGCATCGCGCTCATGCGTCCAGCTATCCAGCTCTTTTTCCCAAGCGGCTTTCTCGGTGGCAATAGTGGCGGCGCGCTGCGCTTTGGTGGCATCGCTGGCCAAGGTCATGCTGCTCAAGCGGCGCAGTAGCTCTTTCGCTACGGCTTTGGCATCGCCGTGGATGCCGACGGTGATCTTCTTCACCAAGCCTAAATTGGTGTGATCCGCCTCTACCTGGATGATCTTGGCGTCTTTGGGCCAGTAGTCCATGCCGTGCTGGGGCAGGGTGCCGAAAGGACCCATGCGCGAACCCAAAGCGATCACTACATCGGCCTGGGCAATCAGTTTCATCGCCGCCTTGGAGCCTTGGTAGCCCAGCGGACCGGCCCACAGCGGGTGGCTGGCGGGGAAGGAGTCATTGCGCAAATAGCCATTGGCCACCGGCGCGCCCAAGCGCTCTGCCAGAGCAACGCATTCGGCTACGGCATCGCCCATCACCACGCCGCCGCCGGACAGGATGACCGGGAACTTAGCGTGCGCCAGCATCTCCAACGCCGCTGCCAGGCTGTTTTCGCCACCATGGCCGCGCTCTACGCGCATAGGCTTGGGAATTTCGCACTGGATTTCGCCGTAAAAATAGTCGCGCGGAATGTTGAGCTGGGTCGGGCCCATTTCGGATATAGCGCGGTCAAAACAGCGGCCGGTGTACTCGGCCATGCGCTTGGGGTTGTTCACATGGCCCTGGTACTTGGTGAATTCCTGAAACATCGGCAGCTGGTGCGCCTCTTGGAACCCGCCTAGGCCCATGCCCATGGTGCCGGTCTCGGGCGTAATCATCACCACCGGGCTGTGCGCCCAGTAGGCGGCGGCAATGGCGGTCACGCAGTTGCTGATACCGGGGCCGTTTTGCCCGATCACCACACCATGGCGGCCCGACACGCGGGCATAACCGTCGGCCATGTGCCCCGCGCCTTGCTCATGTACCACCGGCACCAAACGGATACCGGCTGGGGCGAAGATGTCCATGGCGTCCATAAACGCTGAGCCCATGATTCCGAAAATGTCGGTCACACCATTGGCGACCATGGTTTCGACAAAAGCCTCGGAAGGCGTCATTTTTTGCACGCCACTGACGACGCTGCGATTGTCTTTTGGGGCTTGGGGCATGGGAAGCTTCTCCTGGATAAAAATTTGCTGCATTGCACAAAATGAGGGGTCTTTCGGTACAAGCTGTTCCGGAAACCGAGATTTAAACAGACTATAGCGAAGAATTTTCCTTATTGCAACATAAATTCTATTATTCGATAAGAATTATTCCATTAATTGAAAATTAAAGGCTTTTGCTATATCATTCGCCCATGCCTACGCTCACCGCCCTGTCCCCTTCCGTTCCCCTGGAAATAAACGGGGATACGCCCACCTTGCGCCTGTTTGCGCTCTTGGAGGTAATCGCGTCCAAGGACCAGTATTTCTCCCTGCAAAGCCTGGCGGACGAAACCGCCTTGCCCAAGCCCACGCTGCACCGCATGTTGCAGCAATTGGAGGCCGCACATTTGCTCAGCCGCAGCGGCGACGGGCGCTTGTATGGCACCGGCCTGCGCCTGCGTCGCCTAGCCGAAAACCTGCTGCTCAATGACACTGCCCATGGTGCACGCCATGCGGTGCTGCGCAAGCTGGTCAGCGATGTAGGCGAGAGCTGCAACCTCACCGCGCTCAGCGGCAGCGAGGTGATTTACTTGGACCGGGTCGAAACGCCTGCGCCGTTGCGGTTTTATTTGCACCCTGGTTCGCGCGTGCCGGTGCATTGTTCCGCTAGCGGAAAAGTTTTCTTAAGCCAGATGACGCCGGCCCAACGCCAACGTCTGCTGGCGCACGCGCCGCTCGAGGCCTACACGCCCAAGACTTTGACCCAACCCGAGGCCCTAGAGACAGAAATTCGTACCGTCAAGCGCCAAGGTTTTGCATTGGACAACGAAGAGTTTTTGCCTGGGCTTTTGTGCGTGGCGGTGGCGGTGCCTTCGGCGCTGGGCCGGGCCAATTTGTGCATCGCGGTACAAGCGCCTTTGATGCGCATGACCGCTGACAAAGCCCTTGCTCTTTTGCCTGCATTACAAAGCGCAGCACAGGCTTTGAGTCAGATAGAAGCCGATGCCACGCCCGCAGGCATCGCCCACGATGATGCGCAGCGTGCTTGAGTGGATGCGCGTATGAACCAGCCCAACTTTCCCGCGATGCATCCGGTTTCGGTGCGCAGCACTTTTGGTATCGACAGCAATCTGCAAGTGCCCGCATTTGTCGAACGCGGCGAACTCGTACCCGATAGTGATCCCGCTTACCGATTTGACGCCGATGTCACGCTGGCGCTGCTGGCCGGTTTTGCGCACAACCGTCGCGTGTTGGTGCAAGGTATGCACGGCACCGGCAAATCCACGCATATCGAGCAAGTGGCCGCGCGGCTGAACTGGCCTTGCGTGCGGGTCAATTTAGACGGCCATATCAGCCGCCTGGACTTAGTGGGCCGCGACGCAGTAGTGCTGCGCGAAGGCCAGCAGGTCACTGAGTTTCAAGAGGGCATCGTGCCCTGGGCCTTGCAGCGGCCGGTGGCGCTGATCTTTGATGAATACGACGCTGGCCGGCCCGATGTGATGTTTGTGATCCAACGCGTGCTTGAGCGCGATGGGCAATTTACCTTGTTGGACCAAAACCGCGTCATACGCCCGCATGCGCAGTTCCGCCTGTTTGCCACTAGCAACACGATTGGCCAAGGCAATCTCAATGGCCTGTATTTCGGCGCGCAGCGCCTCAACCACGCGCAGCTGGACCGCTGGGACGTGGTCGCTGCACTCAACTACCTCAGCGCCTCGGACGAAGCGGCCATCGTGCTCGCCCGCGTGCCGGCCATGGCCGCGCAGCAGGACCTGCTGTTGCAGATGGTGGCGCTGGCAGACCTAACGCGCAAAGGCTTTGCCGCTGGCGATGTGTCGGCCCTGATGTCGCCGCGCACTGTCATCAGCTGGGCAGAAAATCTGCAAATCTTTGGCGACCTGGCGATGGCTTTGCGTCTGTCTTTTGTCAACAAGTGCGATGAGGCCGAACACGCGCTGGTGGCCGAGTATTTCCAGCGCTGTTTCGACCGTCCGTTGTTCCCCACACCCTGAGCGCAGCATGGGCGCCGACGCTCACGAATCCGTGCAAGCGCAAGTGCGCAGGCAGCAGCGGCTCGATGCGTTATGTGCAGCTACCTTGCGCGCACTCAGCGCGCGCCCCGATGTACAGCGCCGCGCCAGCCACTGGTTTGCCGGCGCGCAGCAGCTGCCCAGTTTTGCGCCCCACCTGCATCCGCAAGCACAGTTGCTAAATCCGCTACAAAGCCCAGCGCCGACCAGTGCGCCAGGCACCAGCGAACATGCCGCGCAAGCCCTACACACAGAGCACATAGCCCTGACTGATGGGCGTGGCGCTGCGGACGGCACTGCATTGCGTTTGCGCTTTAGCGATCCACTGCTGCACCGCCAACTGCGCCCCGCTCTGCCTATGGCACGCCGGGTTTTTGATGTATTGGAGCAATACCGGGTTGAATCTTTGGTGCCGGAAACTTGGCCGGGCGTGCGGCGCAATGTGCGCCAGCGCTTTAGCGCTTGGTCGCAGGCATTTATCACCGCGCGCCTGCATGAGTCTGCCCAAGGTTTGCTATTGCTGACCGTGGCCCAGGTAGGCCGCGCACGCGTGACTGGCGAGCCTATGGATGAGGCGCTCCAAGACATGCTGGAGGCCACCCGCTTTGGGCTGGCTCCGCGCATAGGCCACGCGCTAGCTGCCTTGCGCCGCAGTCGCCACGATCAGCAAGCCTATGCCGAATACGCGCTGGCCATTGCTGCCGTCGTGGCAGCCTTGAGCGAGAGTGCTAAAACACAAGCTGAACAGGATAAAAAAGACGCACCCGACGAGGACGACGAAGATGATGCCTGGCTGCAAATCTGGGTAGATTTCGAGGCCAGCGAGGACAGCGGTTGGGCCAGCGCCTTACTGGCCCGCGAAGCTGCGCTAGAGGTGCCACACAGCTACCGTGCCTTCACCACACAGTACGACAAAGAGGCCGCGGCGCAGGACTTGGTGCGCTCGGCGCAGTTGCAAGAATTACGCACTGCACTGGACGAGGCAGTGCGCCACAGTGCCATCAGCCCCACACAGTGGGCGCGCAGGCTCCAAGCGCTGCTGGCCCGCCCGGTCACGGACGGCTGGGACAGCGGCCAGGAAAGCGGGCATATCGATGGGCGCAGGCTGGCACAACTGGTGGCCACGCCTGCCGAACGGCGCTTGTTCCGCCTGCCGCAGGCCCAAGCGCGCGCGGACGTGGCTGTATGCGTGCTCATCGATTGCTCGGGCTCTATGAAACAGCATATGCAGCGCCTAGCGCCACTGCTCGATGTGTTCACGCGCGCGCTGGAGATGGCGGGTGCCCAGACCGAGGTGCTGGGTTATACGACCGGCGCATGGAATGGCGGGCGCCCCCTGCGCGATTGGCGCCGCCAAGGTAAACCGTCTCAGCCCGGACGGCTCAATGAGTTGTGTCACATCGTTTTCAAAGACCAGGCAATGCCTTGGCGACGCTCTCGCCAAGGGCTGGCCGCGCTACTCAAGCCTGAATTGTTTCGTGAGTGCGTGGACGGCGAAGCGCTGCGCTGGGCGGCCGCGCGGATGGATGCCTTGGATGTGGAGCGCCGCTACCTTTTGGTGTTCTCAGACGGCAGCCCCATGGACGGTGCTACGGTGCTGGCAAATGACAATCACTATCTGGACCGCGACCTGCTGCACAGCGCCCGGCGCATCGAGCGCGATGGTGCGATAGCGTTGCGCGGCATTGGCCTGGGGCTGGACCTTAGCGCATTTTTCGGCCGCAGCGTAGTGCTGGACTTGGACCAACAAAGCCCGGCTCAGGCCTTGACCGATATTGTGGGTACCTTGGCGCCGCAGGTCTGAGCGCTTGGCAATTGCTTCTTTGGTGCTATTTCCAGCAGGAATCTGCGGTGTTGCCCGCCGCATTACCGGTCACGCCACGTTGCCCGGCCTGGTTGAGCGTGAAGCTGCCACATTTGTCACTGGCCATGCTGCCGCCGGTGCGTGGTACGGCTCGGATGACAAAAGTCGCTACGGTCGCTGCGGGCACGCCCAGGCTGATGGTGTAGTTTTCGCTACCTGTCGCAGTGGTACGTGGCACCCGCGCTAAGGCATCGGGGATGGCCACAGCGACACCGGCCCGGGTTTGCGCATAGCTGTCGTTCTGCGAGTAAAAACGTTGCATGAACTGCGCGGTCTCTAGAAGCTGGGCCTTGGCTTCAGCACGCTTGGAGCGCTTGACGTGTTCGGTATAGCTGGGCATGGCGATGGCAGAAAGCGTCAGCACGATGGCCACTACCACCATGATCTCGATAAGGGTAAATCCGCGCTGGGTCATAGGTATCGCTCCAAGCTCTGTCAAGGGGGCGTCACGATCTGGCGCCAGCTACGACGCACCAAGGACTGGTTGCCGTTGAAGGGCTTTTTGTCCGAGCCGGAAACCAGCACGCCTTTGCCGCCCCCTACTTTGGATTGGGATACGCTGGCGCGCGAAACCGTAGGTGATTTATAGCCAATTGCCGCGATGTCGTCCTTGCTATCGATGACGCCGTCGCCATTGGTATCCAAGGTGGGCCGTTCGGCCCCGTAACTGCCGGTGAAAGCGTCTAGAAAATAACCGTTGAGTGCAAAGCTGCTGGGGTTGCAGGTAACCGACGCACTGGCACCGGCGGCTAATATGCTTTCTATGTAGATGCGCCCAACCGCTGATTGGGGATCGTAAACCATGCGTTCGCTGGCACCCAGTCT
>CAMDHL010000094.1 GCA_945898105.1 Comamonas sp. lk
TTCCGATTCATCGATGTACTTGTTGATGACACGGGTCATTGCGGCGCGCAGGCCGGTGAGGTGGGTACCACCGTCACGCTGTGGAATGTTGTTGGTGAAGCAAAGCACTTGCTCGTTGTAGCCGCTGTTCCATTGCGTCGCCACTTCTACACCGATGTTGGTCTGTTGGTCGCTTTGGCGGTCGCCCATGGCGTGGAAGATGTTGGGATTCAACACCGTCTTCCCCTTGTTAATGAAGTTCACAAAGCCCTTAACCCCGCCCGCGCCAGAGAAGTCATCTTCCTTGCCACTGCGTTCATCTTTGAGGCGGATCCTGACGCCGTTGTTCAGGAAACTCAGCTCGCGCAGTCGTTTGCTTAAAATTTCGTAATGAAAGTCAGAGTTGGTCTGGAAAATCTCCAGATCGGGCGAAAAGTGCACTTCAGTACCGCGTTTTTCAGTTTCACCAGTGACTTTCATCGGGGACACTTCGACGCCGTTGACCATTTCCGTGATGCGGTTCTGCACAAAGCCTTTGCTGAACTCCATGACGTGCACCTTGCCGTCGCGCCGAATCGTCAGGCGCAGCATTTTTGAAAGCGCGTTCACGCAGCTCACACCCACACCGTGCAGGCCGCCCGAGACTTTGTAGCTGTTTTGATTGAACTTGCCGCCCGCGTGCAGCTCGGTCAGCGCGATCTCTGCGGCGCTGCGCTTGGGCTCGTGCTTATCGTCCATCTTGACGCCAGTGGGGATGCCGCGGCCATTGTCGGTCACGCTAATCGAGTTGTCCGAGTGGATGGTGACCACGATGTCGTCGCAATGCCCGGCCAGCGATTCGTCGATGGAGTTGTCCACCACCTCGAACACCAAATGGTGCAAGCCAGTACCGTCCGAGGTATCTCCGATGTACATGCCCGGGCGTTTGCGCACCGCCTCCAGGCCTTCCAGGATTTGGATGGAGCCCTCGCCATAGGCGTCCGTGGCGCCGGCCTGGTTGGTGTCAATGGTGGGCTGGAAGTTGGAGCTGTCCTCGCCGCTTTCGCCGGTGTTGACGCCTTCGCTGGAGTCGTTATTTGGGGCGTCGGGCTGCTTGTCTTGGGTCATGGAAAAGTCTTCTGGTTATCAATTCGGGCATCGCCAACCATTTAGGTTTTGCGTTGCCGCTCAAAAAATCTGCTGTTCTTGAATGTCCAAACCCCCGTAATGCGGGGGTTTGGTTTTGGGGGCACAGAACGGAGTGCAATCAAATTCGCATGGGCATCACCACATATTTGAAGGTGGCGTTGTCGGGGATGGTCATCAGCGCAGAGCTGTTGCCATCCGAGAACTCGAGCGTGACCATTTCCTGGCTCATATTGGACAAAGCGTCGATCAGGTAAGTGACGTTAAACCCGATCTCAATGCTGTCGCCTTCGTAGTCGATGTCGATCTCGTCCACCGCCTCTTCCTGCTCTGCGTTGTTAGCCGCCATGCGCAAGGTGCCAGGATCGATATTCAAGCGCACGCCCTTGAACTTGTCACTGGTCAGGATCGCGGTGCGCTGCAAGGTGGACAGTAAGGTGGCGCGGCCCAGGACGATGCGGTTTTTGTGGTTTTTGGGGATGACGCGGTTGTAGTCAGGGAACTTACCCTCAACCAACTTGGTCACGAACTCCATGCCCTCAAAGCTAAAGCGCGCCTGGTTGCTAGCAAATTGCATGTCGATGGCGCCTTCGGCGTCCGAAAGCAGGCGCTGTAATTCGATCACGGTTTTGCGTGGCAGGATGACTTCTTGCTTGGGCACTTCCACGTCCAGCGTGGCCGAGGCAAAAGCCAGGCGGTGGCCGTCTGTGGCGACCAGGCTGAGCTGCTTGCCTTCGGCGACAAACAAAATGCCGTTGAGGTAGTAGCGGATATCGTGAACGGCCATGGCAAATGACACTTGGCTCAGCAGGCTTTTGAGGGTTTTTTGCGGCACGCTGAAAACCGGACCAAAGCTGGGCGACTCTTGCACCAGCGGGAAGTCTTCAGCGGGCATGGTTTGCAGAGTGAATTTGCTTTTTCCACCCTTGAGGATGATTTTGCTTTGGCTCGCTTCCAGGGACACGGTCTGATCGGCCGGCATGGTGCGCAGGATGTCGATCAGCTTGCGCGCGCCGATGGTGGTGCTGAAATCCCCGGCGTCGCCACCGAGCTCCGAGCTGGTGCGGATCTGGATTTCCAGGTCGCTGGTGGTGAACTGCAGGTTGGAGCCGGTTTTGCGCACCATCACATTGGCAAGGATAGGCAAAGTGTGGCGACGTTCGACGATACCGGCCACCGATTGCAGCACGGATAAGACCTGGTCTTGCGTGGCTTTCAAAACGATCATGTAGGACTCCAAATTTCTATCTATTCACCGGCTGGCAGGCACAAACTTGCATCACCCGACATTTTCGCTGTTTATTGGTCTCTTTTCCGGCGAAAAAAGCACTTTTATCTTAGCCTTTAAGGGTTTGTTCCAAAACGTGCAGTTGCTGGTTCAATTCGGTCGCCTGCTGGCGCTCCAGGCTGATTTTGCGCACCGCGTGCAGCACCGTGGTGTGGTCGCGCCCGCCAAACAGCTCGCCGATCTCGGGCAAGCTTTTCTGCGTCAGCTCTTTAGCCAGGTACATGGCGATCTGGCGCGGCCGGGCAATACTGGCCGGGCGCTTCTTGGAATACATGTCGGCGACCTTGATTTTGTAATAGTCGGCCACGGTTTTTTGAATGTTTTCCACAGAGATCTGGCGGTTCTGTATTGATAGCAGGTCTCTTAGGGCTTCACGGGCCAGCGGGATGGAGATTTCCTTCTGGTTGAAGCGCGAATAGGCCAGGCATTTACGCAATGCGCCCTCCAATTCACGGACATTGGAACGCACATTTTTGGCAATAAAAAACGCCACTTCTTCGGGCATCTCAGCGCCCTCGGCACGCGCTTTGTTGATCAAAATCGCCACCCGCATCTCCAATTCGGGCGGCTCAATAGCCACTGTCAGACCGGAATCAAAGCGCGAAACAAGTCGCTCGGAGATGTCAGCCAGGCCCTTGGGATAGGTATCGCTGGTCATCACGATATGCGATTTTTTGGCCAGCAAAGCCTCAAAAGCGTTAAAAAACTCTTCTTGGGTGCGCTCTTTATTGGCAAAAAATTGGACGTCGTCGATTAGCAATAAGTCCAGGGAATGGTATTTGTCCTTGAATTCGTCGAAGGTCTTGCGCTGGTAGGCTTTGACCACGTCGGACACAAACTGCTCGGCATGGATATAGAGAACTTTGGCAGCAGGTTTGTCGGCCAATAGGCGGTTGCCTGCCGCATGCATCAGGTGCGTCTTGCCCAGGCCTACGCCCCCGTAAATGAACAATGGATTGTACAAATGTCCGGGCGCGGTGGCCACGTGCATGGCCGCTGCGCGGGCCATGCGGTTGGCGCTACCTTCGACCAAATTGTCGAAGTTGAGCATGGTGTTGAGGCGGTTTTTGGGCGCCTCAGGCGGGGCGACGATGGCCGCGCTGCCGCCACCCTGTCCCCGCACGGCGGGGCTACGCGCCAAAAGCTCTTGCCGGGGCGGTGCCTCCCGTTGGCTAATCAAGAGTTCCACCTGCACCGGCTGTCCACACAGGCGCTCGAGCACCGAGGCCATGGGCGCAAGGTACTGGGCCCGCACCCAATCGAGCTTGAAGCGGTTAGCCACCATCACCTGCACTTTGCTGAAGTCTTCGGACACCTGCGCCGTCAGCGGCTTGATCCAGGTATTGAACTGCTGCTCGGGCATGTCCATGGCCATTTTTTCCATGCATGCATGCCATAAGGCCTGGCCCGCATCTCCCGTGGGTGCGGCATCGCCATAGGGCAAATAGTCTTCGGTCATGCGCGAGGTCAATCTGTGGATAGATGGGGGTGATGTTGGGCTGGTCTGATAAATTATCAAACACTTATCCACAATTGCAGTCTGCGCTTGCGGGGCGACAATGCTAACCGCAAGCTGCGTTCTTGGCGCATGATTTTTGTGAAAATATTTTTGCAAAGCTGCCGTATAAAGCCGCCTCGTCAAGGAATCTTGGTAAGCGCGCTTGGCTTGGACGGGAAAATTTGCGATAATCCTAGGCTTTCCCTAAAAATCCCTTGGGGAATCTTTCCGGCGAGCCCGCTACTGTTAGCGGGCAATAGTGCCGGACACGCACAGTCAGGAAATCCAAATGAAACGCACTTATCAGCCCTCCAAAATCCGCCGCGCACGCACCCACGGTTTCTTGGTCCGCATGAAAACCCGTGGCGGCCGCGCCGTGATCAACGCACGCCGCGCCAAAGGCCGTAAACGCCTGGCTGTCTAAGCGGTACGCGCCTCGGCGCCGGTCAACCAAGTGCAAGGACTGCGCACACGCGCCCAATTCCAGGCGGCAATGGCCGGCACGGTGCGAGCCAGTAGCCCTCATTTCGTGTTGCACTTTTGCAGTTTTGATGCGGCTCAGCCCCCACAGAGCCCAGCGCCTGGAAGCACCGTTTTCGGCAAAAGCATCTCGCTGAACCTCCCCGCCGTGGGCGCACTGGTACCCAAACGCTGGGCCAAACGCGCCGTCACCCGCAACACCATCAAGCGCCAGATTTACAACGTGAGCCTGTTTTTTGGACCGCAACTTTCCCCTGGCGCCCATGTGGTGCGGCTGCGCAGCGCCTTTGACAGCAAGTTGTTCCCCAGTGCCACTTCGGCCCCTTTGCGCGCCGCGGTGCGTCAAGAGCTGATAAGCCTATTCGGGCAGGCAGGCCACTCGCTCCCTCAGCCAAGCCCATGATGCAAAGGCTGCTGATTGGCCTGGTCAAAGGCTACCGTTTGTTACTTAGCCACTGGCTGGGCAGCGGCTGCCGTTTTGAGCCGACATGCTCCCGTTACGCACTAGGGGCTTTAGAAAGCCATGGCGCCGCAATAGGCACTTACCTGACAATCGCCCGTCTTGCGCGCTGCCACCCTTGGTGCGACGGCGGACTGGACCCAGTGCCCCAAGACAAACCCCGGCTTTTTAGCCGCCTGATTTCCCCTTCTTCTGAAAAGAAACGCTCATGAACGATATCCGCCGCACTATTTTGTGGGTGATTTTTGGCTTTTCCATGGTGTTGCTGTGGGACAAATGGCAAATTCACAACGGGAATAAGCCGACTTTTTTCCCCGGTCCGCCTATGGAAGTCAGCGCCGCCGCCCCTGGCGCTGCCAAAGCTGCCGCCTCTGATGCCAGCGTGCCCGGCTCAGCGCCAGTGGCTGCAGCACCGGCAACGGCTAATGCAGTACCTGCTGCGGAATCCGGCGCGGCTGCCCGCGGTGAGCGCATCCGCGTGAAGACTGATGTTCTGTCCCTCGAGTTTGACACCTTGGGCGGAACCTTGGTGGGGTCAGAATTTCCAAAATACGGCGAATACGACGACAAGAACAAACCTGTAAGACTGCTTGATGACAGCAAAGAGCGCATCTATCTGGCCCAGTCTGGCGTGGTCGCGGGCGCGGTGCCGGGCAATTTCCCGACCCACAAAACGCCTATGGCTTTTTCCGGCGCAACGGAACTCAAAGACGGGCAAGACAGTTTGCAGCTAAGCTTCAGTTCGCCCGATGTTGGCGGTATCAGCGTCGTCAAAACCTATACCCTGCAAAGGGGCTCGTACGCCATTGGCGTGAGCCACGCCCTGAGCAACCATTCGCCAGCACCAATCGCGCCGCAGCTGTATTTGCAACTGCTGCGTGATGGTAATAAGCCGGCTGGTGAGTCTGCTTTCTATTCCACTTTCACCGGTCCTGCGGTCTATACCGAAGCTAAGAAGTACCAGAAGGTGGAATTTGCCGACATCAAAAAGAAAAATGCAGAGTACGAAAAGCAGGCTAGCAATGGCTATATCGCTATGGTGCAGCATTACTTTGCCAGCGCCTGGATACTGCCCGATGGTGTGAGCCGCAGTATTTCGCTTGACGGCGTGGACACGCCCGGGACGTTGGCCGACTGCTGCTACCGCGCGGCCATGGTCGCGCCCGTCGAGGCGATTGCTCCGGGCACCAGCCGCAGCGTCGAGGCCACGTTGTTCGTCGGCCCGCAAGAAGAAAAAATGCTCGAGGCACTAGCGCCTGGCCTGGAGCTGCTCAAAGACTATGGCTGGCTCACCATCCTGGCCAAGCCCTTGTACTGGTTGCTAGACCGTTTGCACAGCGTGATCCAAAACTGGGGCTGGGCCATTGTTGCCTTGGTATTGTTGTTAAAAATCGCGTTCTATTGGCTCAATGCCAAGGCCTACGAGAGCATGGCCAAGATGAAGGCGATCAACCCCAAGATCATGGATATGCGGGAGCGCCTCAAAGACAACCCGCAGCAAATGCAGCAGGAAATGATGCGCATTTACCGCGAAGAAAAGGTCAACCCCATGGGCGGCTGCTTCCCCATCATGGTGCAGATTCCGGTGTTCATCGCGCTGTACTGGGTGCTGCTGTCCACGGTGGAAATGCGCAGCGCGCCCTGGATGTTATGGATCCATGATTTATCCGCGCCGGACCCGTATTTCATCCTGCCAGTAATCATGACTTTGACCACGCTCCTGCAAACCGCACTGAACCCAGCGCCGCCCGACCCGATGCAAGCCAAACTGATGTGGTTTATGCCGCTGGTCTTTAGCGTGATGTTTTTCTTCTTCCCCTCAGGGCTGGTGGTCTATTGGATTACCAACAATATTTTGTCGATTGCGCAGCAGTGGATTATCAATACCCGCATGGGTGTGCCGCCGCAGTTCAACTTGCCCTCGTTCAAATAAGCGGCTCGCTACCGCCCTCTATCCAACAAGGCCGCGTAAGCAGCCTTGCTTGTTTTTTAAACGCAACGCATGTACCACCGCGCCAGGCGCGCGGATAATGGGCGCGTCCGCAAAAAGCCCCGATCCATGCTCGCCCGCCACCACGACCCGATTTTGGCCATCGCCACCGCACCTGGCCGCGCCTCGGTGGGTATCGTGCGCGTCAGCGGCAAAGACTTGCGCCCGCTGCTCAAAGCCTGGTTCGGGCACAGCCTGGAAGCGCGCCACGCGCACTACCTGCCCTTCAATGACGCCCAGGGCGGCCCCATAGACCACGGTCTGGCCCTGTACTTCCCGGCACCGCATTCTTTTACCGGCGAGGATGTACTGGAGCTGCAAGCCCATGGCGGGCCAGTGGTGCTGCAACTGCTGCTGGCGCGCTGCCTGGAGCTGGCGAGAGAAAACGACGAAAACGGCCAAGCCTGCCTGCCAGGGCTGCGCCTGGCACAGGCGGGAGAATTTAGCGAGCGGGCTTTCCTTAACGACAAGATCGACCTGGTACAGGCTGAAGCGATTGCCGACCTGATAGACGCCAGCACCGAGGCCGCAGCGCGCAGTGCGGTGCGCTCGTTAGCGGGGGATTTTTCGCGCGACGTGGACCAACTGCGCGATGGCTTGGTACGCCTGCGCCTATTGGTCGAGGCGACGCTAGATTTCCCAGAAGAGGAAATAGATTTTTTACGCAAGGCGGACGCGCAGGGGCAACTCGATGGCCTGCATGCCGCACTGGCCAAGGTGCTGGGCGCTGCGCGCCAGGGCGCTCTGCTGCGGGATGGCATTCGCGTAGTAATCGCCGGGCAGCCCAATGCCGGGAAATCTTCGCTGCTGAATGCTTTAGCCGGTGCCGAGCTGGCCATCGTGACACCGATTGCCGG
>CAMDHL010000095.1 GCA_945898105.1 Comamonas sp. lk
GTGGCCAAACTGGTCAACAACCAACTGTGGCTGATACACGCCGCAGCCATCGGCGAGGCCATGGTCACGGCCAAGTTAGCTGGTCTGGAGCCTGCGGTATGGTGGGCCGCCATGAAGGGCGGTGCCGCCGAAAGCTTTGTGATGCAGCATGATGTACCCTCGATTTTTGCGGGGCACTACGACCCCTCTTTCCGCCTGGAGTTGTGCCTTAAAGACCTGGGTCTAATCGCCGATCTGGTGGCCCACACCGGCACCCGCAATGAATTGACCAGTGCCACGCACCAACGCTTTGCCGAAGCCCAGTCGCGCTACGGCAAAGACGCCGGTGAGATGACGGTGTGCAAAGTGCTGGAGGACGATGCGGGTATTGAATTGCGTGTCGCAGGCGACTGGACGCCCCCGTGGGAAGTACGCCACCCGTCGGAAGCTTAAAAGCCAGCTACATAAATTTAAGGTAGCGCCAGCCCCGCCAAAAAAGCCAGCCCTGGCGCCGCAACCACTTGCGGTACGTCCATGTGGGATGCTGCACTTTCTAGGTACACACTCTTGCGATGCATTGGCAAGCGATCGTAGATATAGCGCGGGCCTTGGCCCCATCGATGGATCGGATCTTGGGTTGTC
Organism: Comamonas sp. lk; assembly: GCA_945898105.1. Classification (GTDB taxonomy): domain Bacteria; phylum Pseudomonadota; class Gammaproteobacteria; order Burkholderiales; family Burkholderiaceae_C; genus Allorhodoferax. The sequence continues at coordinate 622 of CAMDHL010000095.1, forward strand.
CCAGCATAGAACACCGGAATACTAGTCCGTACCTGGGCCGCGGACTCGGACATATTGGCTAGACCCTGCGGCTCATAGAACGACAAATAAACTAACGCGCTGCTCACAATTTGACGCTTGCGATCGCCGCTGTTGAAGTCGGTAAATTCAAAATCGCGTTGTTCGCCTTGCCCAATTTCGCGCCGCTCACGGGCGGCCCTCAAACTTGCGTGGGTTTGACCAGCCCGGTATTGCACCTCCGGCACATGTCCAGGCGCAAAAATCATCATGGCATCAACGTCACCATAACGCGCCGCATAAGCTATGGCCGCATTGGCGCCAAGGCTATGTCCCGCTAGGACCACCGTAGTTACACCTTCGGCGCGCAGTTTCAGCACGAGGACATGAACTTCCTCTAAGGCGCTAGCGTAGTCAACATCGTACAAACGCTCACGGCTCCACGTCATCGCGGGAGACACCACCCGCGCGCCTGCAGCCTCAAATGACGCCGCCAAAGGTCCGGGCGGTTTACCCCACTTTCCGTGCAGAGCAATCACAGCGGTAGTGCTGCTGATGGATGCTTGCCCCAGGCTTTGCGCAAAGGCTGAAAGGCAAAGCGTTTGCCACGCAATGAACAGGGCTATCCACTGGACCCGCATCACTGGGATGCCTATTGGCGCAAAACGTCCACCCCAGCGGGTGGCTTGAACTGAAACAGTGCGTTATCTAGCGCCGGATTGGCTTCGAACTGCGTAAATTGCATCACCGAGCGTTGACCGAAACTGTCCAAAATTTCCAGGGTCGCCAGGTTGGCGCCTTTGAAGCCGATGCGCACATTTTGCAAACTGCCGTCTTTAGAACGCGGGCGCGCAAGCACCCAGTCCTGGCCGTCAGAAACCGGTGCGTTACTCAGCTCAAAGTCTGCCTCCATGGCGCGCAAATCGGTAGCAGAGGCGATCAATGCGGCCGGCGTAGAGCCCAGTGCCTGCGCCTGTTTGCGCGCCGTGGCCTGAGCCAAGTCCACGTCATATAGCCAAAGGGTTTGCCCATCGGCCACTATGGTTTGCTCTAGCGGTTTTTTAAAAACAAAACGGAAACGGTTGGGGCGCACAAACTCAAAGCTTCCGCTGCTATTGCGCACGCGCGCCATTTGCCCCTCTTTGGGTGGCGATGTCACTTGCTGCACAAACTGCGCGCGACCGCTGCGGGTATTTTTGATGAAAGCGTCCAAGGCCTCCAAGCCGGTGGCATGAGACTGCACGTTGATGCAGCAAAGCGCAAAGAAACCACTGATTACACGCAGCACGGTTTGGTGGGATGTCATCACGGGCAAGCTCTCAGTAGGCGCAGCGCATCAAGAAGCACGCGCGGGCACCAAAATTTCGCGCTGGCCGCTGGAACTCATGGAACTAACCAGACCAGCGTTTTCCATGTCCTCCACCAGACGGGCAGCGCGGTTGTAGCCGATTTTCAGGTGGCGCTGCACCAGAGAAATGCTGGCCTTGCGGTTCTTCAAAACCACTTCCACGGCTTGGTCGTACAGCGGGTCTTTCTCGCCGCCGGCATCGCCATCGAGTGCATCTTCGCCATCGACCGTGCCACCCTCCAGCAGACCTTCGACATAGTTGGGTTCGCCGCCCTGCTCTTTTAAGTACTTCACTACACGGTGCACTTCCTCGTCACTAACAAAAGCGCCGTGCACGCGAATCGGCAAGCCCGTGCCACTGGGCATGTAAAGCATGTCGCCCATACCTAGTAAGGCCTCGGCGCCCATTTGGTCCAGGATGGTGCGACTGTCAATTTTGCTGCTGACCTGAAAGGCGATGCGCGTAGGGATGTTGGCTTTAATCAAGCCGGTAATCACATCCACACTAGGACGCTGCGTCGCCAAAATCAAATGGATGCCGGCAGCGCGCGCTTTCTGGGCCAAGCGGGCGATCAACTCTTCGATTTTCTTGCCCACCACCATCATCAGGTCGGCCAACTCGTCAATCACCACCACGATGTGCGGCAGACGGTCCAGCGGCTCCGGGTCTTCGGGCGTGAGGCTAAAGGGGTTGTAGATAAAGGTGCCTTGCGCTTTGGCCTCGTCGAGCTTGGCATTAAATCCTGCCAGATTGCGCACACCCATTTTGCTCATCAGCTTGTAGCGCTTTTCCATTTCGCCCACGCACCAGTTCAGCCCATGCGCGGCCTGGCGCATGTCCGTCACCACGGGTGCGAGCAAATGCGGAATTCCTTCGTACACCGACATTTCCAGCATCTTGGGGTCGATCATCAACAAGCGCACATCGCGTGCTTCGGCCTTGTACAAAAGGCTCAAAATCATGGCATTGATACCCACCGACTTGCCCGAGCCGGTGGTACCAGCCACCAGCACATGCGGCATCTTGGCAAGGTCGGCGACGATGGGGTTGCCCACAATGTCTTTGCCCAAGCCCATGGTCAGCATCGACTTACCTTCGTTGTAGACCTGCGAGCCCAAAATTTCAGACAGGCGAATGGATTGGCGTTTGGCGTTGGGCAACTCCAGCGCCATATAGTTTTTGCCAGGAATGGTTTCTACCACCCGGATGGACACCAGGCTCAGGCTGCGCGCCAGATCTTTGGCCAAGCCCACAATTTGCGAGCCCTTGACACCGGTGGCCGGTTCGATTTCATAACGTGTAATCACCGGCCCAGGCTGCGCGAGCACCACCCGGACTTCCACGCCAAAGTCCTTGAGCTTTTTCTCAATCATGCGGCTGGTCATTTCCAGCGTCTCGTTAGATACAGTTTCTTGTCGCAGCAAGGCCTCATCAAGCAAAGCCACCTGGGGTAACTTGCTATCAGGCATATCCGCAAACAGGGGCTTTTGCCGTTCCTTGGCCACCCGAACGCTTTTGGGGACCTCCACCATGCGCTGCGTCTCTACCGGCGCGCGCGGTTCGGCAAATACGGTGGGCGCCATCAGAGGGGCGATTTCCGGTGCATCGTCGCCTGCTGCAGCGCCAGCGCTAGCCTTATCCATAGCCGGTCCGTCGGGATGCAGTGAAACTTCGCGCTCACGCAAAGCCTGCTGGCCCAGTTCCAGGTCCTGCGCCAAAGCGCGCCGCTCCTGAAACGATTCCCAGCGCGCATCCAACCATGCGCCTATGGCCTCAGAACTATGAAGCCAGGAAAACCGGAAGGCCCAAGAACAGCCCATCAAACCCGCGCCGATGGCCAATAAGCCAGAACCCACAAAGCCCAGTAACAACACGGCGCGCGTGCCCAAAACATAGCCCAGCACGCCGCCACTCGAGCCGGGCAAATACTGATCCAGCCGATATAGGCGGGTGTACTCCAATGTGGTGCTGGCTGCCAACAACAGGCCCAAACCTACGGCCATTACAACTTGGGGATTGCGGTCCCATAACGGGCTTGCATGATCAATCCTGGCCGGTTGCCTGGGCCCGTACTGTCCCTGAAAGCGTCGCAGAGCAAGGCGCCCCCAGGCCATCGCGGCTAAGGCTAAGCACCACCAGACGGAGTAACCGAACAGGAAATAGCCCATGTCCGCCAACGAAGCCCCAAGTCGGCCACCCCGGTTAGCAATCGCTCCGCCCGCACCAGATGTGGTCCAGGCCGCATCGTGCACCGAATAGCTGGCAAAGGCCAGCAACAGGAAAACCAGTATAAAAAAACCGAGAAACAGGACAATTTCACTGGCAAAACGCACCCAACCGGCAGGGACGGGAACCTCATCAATCGTGTCAGCGTTGAGCGTATGCAGTGAATATGTCATGGGGTCTGTGAAATAGCCTTTCCCGCAGTGCGGGCGCTGTAGGTGCGAAGCTTAACCCACACAGGCCACCGGGACACCGCAGCGGGCTTCGTAAAATATCTGCTCGTGCGGCCTGCCGCGCCAGCTTTTTGCAAGTCCCTCCAGGCGCCAGGCCTGGCCGCTTGCGCCCTCCTTCTAACTACTACCGCACTGCGCCAACACCCCCTATGACCACCACCCCACACGCCCGTGTCCTGATTTTGGGCTCCGGCCCTGCCGGCTATACCGCCGCGGTGTATGCCGCCCGCGCCAACCTGAAGCCGGTGCTGATCACTGGCATGGCCCAAGGCGGTCAGCTCATGACCACCACCGATGTGGACAACTGGCCCGCCGACGCCCAGGGCGTACAGGGGCCGGAGTTGATGCAGCGCTTTTTGGAGCACGCCGAGCGTTTTAAAACTGAGGTGATCTTTGACCACATCAGCAGCGTGGACCTGAGTCAGCGCCCGTTCACCCTGAAAGGCGATGACAAAAGCTACACCTGCGACGCGCTTATCGTCGCCACGGGCGCCTCGGCTAAGTACCTGGGCCTGCCCTCGGAAACCGCATTTATGGGCCGTGGCGTATCGGGCTGCGCTACCTGCGACGGCTTTTTCTACCGCGACCAGTTGTGCTGCGTCATCGGCGGCGGCAACACCGCCGTGGAGGAGGCGCTCTACCTCTCCAACATCGCCAGCAAGGTCTACCTGGTGCACCGGCGCGACAAATTCAAAGCCGAACCCATCCTGGTGGACAAGCTGATGGAGAAAGTGGCTGCCGGCAAGATTGAGCTAAAAACCTTCCAAACGCTGGACGAAGTGCTGGGCGATGCCTCCGGCGTCACCGGCATCCGCTTGCGGAGCACGGTCGACGGCAGCACCCAAGACCTGGCGCTGCAAGGCTGTTTTATCGCCATCGGCCACTCGCCCAATACCGATATTTTCCAAGGCAAGTTAGCCATGGAAAACGGCTATATCGTCACCCAGAGCGGCCTCAAAGGCTTTGCCACCATGACCAGCGTGCCCGGCGTATTTGCAGCCGGCGACGTGCAAGACCATGTGTACCGACAGGCCATCACCAGTGCGGGCACCGGTTGCATGGCCGCACTGGATGCGCAGCGCTTCCTCGAGCAAGAATAAGCCCGGTGGGATAATCCGACCCCATGACGATTACCTATAAAGACGCCTCTGGCATCGCCGGCATGCGGGTCGCCGGCAAACTGGCCTCCGAAGTGCTGGACTACCTGACGCCCTTTGTGCAAGCCGGTATCACCACCAATGCACTGGACAAACTGGCACATGACTACATCGTCGATGTGCAGGGCGGCATTCCTGCGCCCCTCAACTACAAGGGCGGCGGCAACACGCCCTACCCCAAATCCATCTGCACCTCCGTCAATCACCAGGTATGCCATGGCATCCCCAGTGACAAAGTTTTGAAAAAAGGCGACATCGTCAATATCGATGTCACCGTCATCAAAGACGGCTGGCATGGCGATACCAGCCGCATGTTCATGGTGGGCGAAGTCTCTATTGCCGCCAAACGCCTGTGCGCTATCACTTACGACGCAATGTGGCACGGCATCAAGATGGTGCGGCCCGGCATCCATCTGGGCGATATTGGCTATGCGATTCAAAAGTTTGCTGAAGGCCAAGGCTTTAGCGTAGTGCGCGAATTTTGCGGCCACGGCATCGGCCGTGTGTTCCATGAAGAGCCGCAAGTGCTGCACTATGGACGCCCGGGTACGTTGGAAAAGCTGGTCGAGGGCATGACCTTCACCATCGAGCCCATGATTAATGCCGGACGCAAAGAAATAAAAGACGGACCCGAAAAAGACGGCTGGACCATCGTGACCCAGGACCGCTCTTTGTCGGCCCAATGGGAGCACACCGTGCTGGTCACGTCTACCGGCTACGAAGTGCTGACCCTTTCGGCCGGCAGCCCGGACACGCCGGCCTTTGTGACTGCCGCGCAGTCCCAACCCGCCTGAGCCCGGCGGCCAGCGGGCAGTGCATGCCATGAGCGATTTGCAAGCCCTTCGCGCCGCCTACCGCAGCGGCAAAGAGACCTTGCTGGCGCGGGTGCAGACCCCTGGTTTTTCGGCCCGCAGCGTGCACAAGGTGCTGCGCCAACTAGCAGCACAGACCGACGGTTTACTCATTCAACTCTGGAACCAGGCTGGTCTGGGCGCCCCATGTGCGTTGCTGGCCGTCGGTGGCTATGGCCGAGGCGAGTTATTTCCCTATTCGGACGTCGATGTGCTGGTGCTTCTGCCCGATGAGGCGGACCAGCCGCCCGACCCTGAGCGCGCGCGGCGCATCGAGACCTTTATTGGCAACTGCTGGGATGCGGGCCTGGAAATCGGCTCCAGCGTGCGCACATTTTCCGAATGCCTAACTGAAGCAGCCAAAGACGTGACGGTGCAAACCGCATTGCTAGAAAGCCGTTGCATTACCGGCGACCAGGCACTGGCGCAAGCGTTCAAAACCGCCTTTATGGATGCGCTGGACCCGCGTGCCTTCTTTATCGCCAAGACTCTGGAGCTTCGCCAGCGTCACACCAAGTTTGAAGACACGCCTTACGCGCTGGAGCCCAATTGCAAAGAGTCGCCCGGCGGCATTCGCGATCTGCAAGCGATTTTGTGGGTGGCCAAGGCCGCACAACTGGGCCAGAATTGGCGGCAATTGCAGGCAAATGGTTTGGCAACCGCGCTGGAAATCCAGCACATAGAGCGCAACCAGGCGCTGCTATTTTTAATCCGGGTGCGCTTGCACCTGGCCGCGCAACGGCGCGAAGATCGGTTGGTATTTGACCTGCAAACCGCCGTGGCCCACAGCTTTGGCTATAGCAACAGTGGCGGTGAGGGCCGGGCGCTGGCGCGCGCCAGCGAAGCGCTGATGAAGCGCTACTACTGGGCCGCCAAAGCCGTTACGCAGCTGAACCAGATATTGCTGATGAATATCGAGGAGCGGCTCAACCCCTCCACCCACAGCCTGCGTCCTATTAACGAACGCTTTAACGACAAAGCAGGCATGCTCGATGTGGCCAGCGACGATGTGTACCACCTCCAGCCACACGCGATTTTGGAAACCTTTTTGCTCTATCAGCAAACGGTGGGCATCAAAGGCTTGTCCTCGCGCACGCTGCGTGCGCTCTACAACGCACGTGCCCTGATGGACGGCGCGTTCAGGCGTGACCCGGTCAACCGCGCTACCTTTGCCCAGATATTGATGCAGCCCCACGGTATTACCCATGCCATGCGGCTCATGAACCAGACTTCGGTGTT
>CAMDHL010000096.1 GCA_945898105.1 Comamonas sp. lk
CGCCCGTGGTAGGCCATATTGAGCTGCAAACCACGCTTTTGGTTGGCCAGAGTCATCACAGCGCCCACGTACTCTTGCGGCATGTAAAGGTGAACCGTCACGATGGGTTCGCGGATTTCGTCCAACTTGCCCTGGTCGGGCATCTTGGACGGGTTTTCAACCATGCGCACTTCACCATCGGCCTGCACTACCTGATAGACCACGCTAGGGGCCGTGGTGATCAGGTCCTGGTCAAACTCGCGCTCCAGGCGCTCCTGCACGATCTCCATGTGCAACAGGCCCAGAAAGCCGCAGCGAAAACCAAAACCCAAAGCCTGCGACACCTCGGGCTCGTAATGCAGCGAAGCATCATTGAGTTTGAGCTTTTCCAGGCTGTCGCGCAGACCTTCGTACTGGTTGGCCTCGGTCGGGTACAAGCCCGCAAAGACCTGGGGCTGTATTTCCTTAAAGCCTGGCAAGGCTTCGGTAGCCGTGGCAGCCGCGCCACCGGTGCCGGGCTTGACCAGCGTCACCGTATCGCCCACTTTGGCCGCCTGCAGTTCACGGATACCCGCAATGATGTAGCCGACCTGGCCCGCCTCCAGGCTCTCACGGGGCAAGTTGGCGGGTGTGAACACGCCCAGGGTGTCGGCGTTGTACATCGCACCGGTGGCCATCATCTTGATCTTCTCGCCCCGCCCCAGACGTCCATCCACCACCCGCACCAGCATCACGACGCCTACATAGCTGTCAAACCAGCTATCAATAATCATGGCACGCAAGGGGCCTTGCGGATTGCCTTTAGGCGCCGGCACCTTGGCCACGATGGCCTCCAAAATTTCATCAATGCCCATGCCGGTTTTGGCGGAGCAGGGAATGGCTTCGGTAGCGTCAATGCCAATCACGTCCTCAATCTCGGAGCGCGCGTTGTCCGGATCGGCATTGGGCAAATCCATCTTATTAAGCACCGGCACTACCTCGACGCCCAACTCCAAAGCCGTATAACAATTGGCAACAGTCTGTGCCTCCACGCCCTGGCTGGCATCGACGACCAGCAGCGCACCTTCGCATGCCGACAGCGAGCGGCTGACCTCGTAAGAGAAGTCCACATGGCCAGGGGTGTCGATCAGATTAAGGTCGTAGACCTGCCCATCTTTGGCCTTGTACTGCAAGGCGGCGGTCTGGGCCTTGATAGTTATCCCCCGCTCTTTCTCAATGTCCATGGAGTCCAAAACCTGGGCCTCCATATCGCGCGCCTCGAGCCCGCCGCAACGTTGAATCAGGCGATCGGCGAGCGTTGATTTGCCATGATCAATATGGGCAATGATGGAAAAATTTCTGATGTGTTGCATCAAGGGGGAGGTTCAAGAGATTGAATTGAAAAGGCTATGGCAGAAAAAAGGGCGCGTCGGATGAACGACGCGCCCTGAACCAACAATCTTTGGCAACTGCGAAAGCTGGAACTTCATTGTAGGGAAAAAGCGTAAAACGACGAGGTCACACATAGGCTAGGGCACATGTTGTCGATCAACAACAACCGATTTATTCACAAGTTATGCACAGTTTGTAAGCAAAGCGTGTGAATAAGGTGTTGATGGTATGTGCAGCACTCGAAGGCATTCCATATCGCGAATTTTATGAATTACTTTATTACCAAAAATTGATTTTTTGCGACTTCATTCTAACTAATGCGTTAATCAATTTTTATGACTCCCAAGTCCGCGAACCCCTTTTTAGGGGCTTTACCACCACAATCTCAAGGAGAGTACGAGACGAAGAACACGAATGCGCCCGCTTAACGTGGGGCGCATTGCTTAGTTGCCAGGCTTAATCAAAGCGTATTGCGTCCAATCACCCCTGCGGAAAAGCACATTGATTGCCTTGGACTTATCCAATTTAGCGACCAGTGCTTCGAATTCTTTCACCGAGGTGATTTCGACATTGGCCATGGCCAAAATAACGTCGCCTTCGCGCAAGCCAGCACGCCCCGCCGCCTCGGCGACCGCTTCGACGCGCACCCCGCCTTTGACCCGCAGCTCTTTCTTCTGGGATTCCGTCAGCTCACTCACGGTCAAGCCCAGCGCCTGCCCAGCAGTGACTTTAGGTTTTGCTTCTGCGGGCGGCGCCTTGGCCACTGTTTTCTCGGCTTCTATCTCGGCGACGGTAACCGATAGTTCCTTGTTCGTGCCGCGACGCTGGACCGTCAGGCTCGATTTGGTGCCCGGTTTAATCTCGCCCACGATCCGTGGCAGATCAATCGACTTCTCGATGGGCTTGCCATTGAAACGCAAAATAATATCCCCTGGCTCCACCCCGGCCTTGTCGGCCGGCGCACCGGCTTCAACGCTGGTTACCAATGCGCCCTGAGCCTTCGCCAAGCCCAAAGATTCAGCAAGTTCTTTGCTGACCGGTGCAATACCCACGCCGATACGCCCCCTGGAAACCCGCCCCTGGCTACGTAACTGCTCGACCACCCGCACCGCCTCATCCATAGGTATGGAAAACGAAATACCCATAAAGCCGCCCGAGCGCGAATAGATTTGGCTGTTAATACCCACCACCTCGCCACGCATGTTTATTAGGGGGCCACCCGAGTTGCCGGGGTTAATGGCCACATCCGTCTGGATAAAGGGGAGGTAATCGGTGTCGTCGGTATAACGTTGTTTGGCGCTGACGATACCCGCAGTGACGGTACTTTCAAAGCCGAAGGGAGAACCAATGGCCATCACCCACTCGCCTACTTTCAGGCGCGCGACATCGCCCACTTTGACCGGCGTCAGACCGGTTGCCTCGATTTTCACCAGCGCGACATCGCTGCGCTTGTCAGCACCGATGATCTTGGCTTTGAATTCGCGCTTGTCCGTCAAAGTAACAAACACCTCATCCGCGCCATCGATGACATGGGCATTGGTCATGATCAGCCCGTCTTGCGAAAAAATAAAACCTGACCCTACGCCACGCGGCACCTCCTCTTCAGGCGCAGACCGGTTAGAGCGCGGCGCTTGCTTGGGCACATTGGGCATGGGCAGCCCAAAGCGGCGGAAAAACTCCAACATTTCCTCCTCGCCTGGCCCTGCGGATTGCTGGCGACTGGAGACTTTTTGCAAGGTACGTATGTTCACTACCGAAGGACCGACCTGCTCGACCAGATCGGTGAAATCAGGCAAGGCGCGCGCCTGGGCGTGCACAGCCTGCGCGGGCAAAGCCGCCATGATCAGTGCCAGCAGTACAGCGGGCAGGCTAGCGCGCCAACGGCCAAAACCAGGTAATGCAACCATGAATCTCATTCTCCAACTCCCAACAAAAAAACGCAGCACTGTAGGCATCCTAGGCGCCCCTGTAACTTCAGCCATCTGGGATCAGAGGACCAAAAATCAAGGCACCGTCCAAAACTTTACATCATGCCCAAGACCCGTCCAGGCAATCGTCGATTAAAACCCTTGTTTGCCGAGTCCACGGCCATGCCCCTGCTCAATATGGGCGACCAGTGCACGACGAAATGCCGTCCATCCAACACCCTGATGCACTGCAGGCCCTGCAAGCAAGCATTGCACAAGCCCACCACTGCTCGCCAAGCGCAGCACAGTAAAACCTGGCAAGGCCACAAGCCATTGCACGTTGCACGCGTCCTCCTGCGGCCAGCCAGACCAATACCATGCTGTGCCATTCCACTCCAAGGTACCACGAGGCGTTTGCCACCAAGCCACTGCCGCAAGACAAAAAATCAGGCCGAAAAGCAGGGCCAGTGCGCACAAGGATGGAGGATCGCTGCCTTGTAGGCCCACTGATACCAGCACTGCAAAATTTAAGAGGCCCAGCCCCAGCATCAAGCCTGCATGGGTGCGGGTGCGGCCGAACTGAAGACTGGCAGGAGGCGCCTGACTTAACAAGGTGAACCCCTCGTCAACGGCAATCCTAACGCCGCCTTAAGCGCGTTTGAACACCAATGCGCCGTTGGTGCCGCCAAAGCCAAAATTGTTTTTCAAAGCCGCCCGGATCGGCATATCGCGCGCCTCGTTGGCGCAATAGTCCAAGTCGCATTCCGGGTCCTGGTTAAACAGGTTGATGGTCGGAGGACACTTTTGGTGGTAAAGGGCCAGCACGGTGAACACCGACTCGAGGCCACCGGCGCCACCAAGCAGGTGCCCGGTCATGGACTTGGTAGAACTGATCACGATGCGATTGGCATGCTCGCCCAGCGCCGCCTTGATGGCATTGGTCTCGTTGATATCGCCCAAGGGCGTGGACGTGCCGTGCGCATTCAGGTAATCGATGTCTTCAGGATTAAGAGATGCGTTACGCAATGCGCTCAGCATGGCGCGGCGCGGACCGTCCATGTTCGGGGCGGTCATGTGGCCGGCATCGGCGCTCATGCCAAAGCCTGCCAACTCGGCATAAATACGGGCGCCCCGCGCCTTGGCGTGTTCGTATTCTTCCAAAACCATAATGCCGCCGCCCTCGCCCAGCACAAAACCATCGCGGTCTTTGTCCCAAGGGCGCGAGGCCGTCGCCGGGTCATCGTTGCGGGTACTTAGGGCACGCATGGCGGCAAATCCGCCCACACCCAGATGGGACACCGCAGCTTCAGAACCACCTGCGACCATGACATCGGCATCGCCGTACTCGATCATTCGACCGGCCTCGCCAATGCAGTGCAGACCGGTAGTGCAAGCGGTAGCAATCGCGATATTGGGGCCCTTGAAACCGAAGCGCATAGAAACATGGCCGGCCGTCATATTGATGATCGAAGCGGGGACAAAAAACGGGGAAATACGCCTCGGTCCTCGGGCGGTAAATTCGATATTGGTATGTTCGATCATGGGCAGGCCGCCGATGCCCGAGCCGATCACGCATCCAATGCGTGTGGCTTCCTCTTCGCCCAGCGCATCACCGGTGGCAAGTCCCGCATCCTCCACCGCCTGCACCGCCGCGACGATGCCGTAGTGGATAAAGGTATCCATGGCACGCGCGTCCTTGGGGCTGATATAGCGGTCCAAGTCCAACGCACGCACCTCGCCGGCAATGCGGCAAGAAAATGCGCTTGAATCAAATTTGCTGATAAGGCCGATACCCGATGTGCCCGCCAGCAGATTGGCCCAAGCCTGATCCACCGTATTGCCCACAGGACTCACACAGCCCAAACCAGTAACTACCACACGACGACGGGACATACTCACCTGTATTAAACGTTGCGTGAATGACTAACTGCACACAGCGGCTTCGCCGCCAGAGCCCCCGGACGGCTTTGGAATGAGCCAGCTGCCGGGGTTTTTCCAGAACCCAGCCGAAAAGGTGGGTTCTAGCGCAGGCCTATCAGGCCTTTTTGTGGGTCATGGCGTAATCAACGGCGTTTTGCACCGTGGTGATTTTTTCGGCGTCTTCATCGGGGATTTCGATGCCGAATTCATCTTCCAAGGCCATCACCAGCTCCACCGTGTCCAGCGAATCAGCGCCCAAATCAGCCACAAAGGCTTTTTCGTTGGTGACTTGGGACTCTTCCACGCCGAGTTGCTCGGCGATGATTTTCTTGACACGTACTTCGATATCGCTCATGGGTTCCCTCTAAGGGTTGTAAAACAGTCCGCAATTTTACCAGTGCGGGCGCCGACCGCTCGCAGTAGCCGCCTCGCGGACACGAAGGCGTGAAAACGGATACTACTTTACATATACATGCCGCCATTGACGTGCAATTCCTGGCCCGTCACATAAGCCGCTTGTGGCGAGGCCAGGTAGACCACCGCATGCGCGATGTCAGCGGGCTGGCCCAAATGCCCCAATGGGATCTGGGTCAGCAAGGCGTTTTGTTGCTCCTGGCTCAGGGAGGCGGTCATATCGGTTGCGATAAAGCCGGGGGCGATGCAATTGACGGTAATCTGGCGCGAACCCAACTCCCGGGCCAGGGCGCGAGTCATCCCTGCCACACCGGCTTTGGCGGCGGCGTAATTGGCCTGCCCCGGATTTCCCGAGGCCCCAACCACCGAGGTGATATTGATGATTCGGCCATAGCGCTGCTTCATCATGGGCCGCATCACGGCCCGACTCATGCGGAACACGCCCTTGAGGTTGGCGTCAATCACCGCATCCCAGTCATCATCTTTCATGCGCATGGCCAGGTTATCGCGGGTGATTCCTGCGTTGTTGACTAACACTTGCAAACCGCCCAGTTCCTTAATTACTGCATCTACCAGCGCATCGCAGGCTGCACCGTCCGTGACATTAAGTACGCGTCCCGAGCAGCCTTCGTAAGCCTCTAGCGCCCGGTTGATGCTCTGGGCACCAGCTTCGGTGGTGGCCGTTCCCACCACACGCAGGCCTTTGCGCGCCAATTCCAAGGCGATCGACGCACCAATGCCGCGCGAGGCCCCGGTCACCAAGGCCACTTGGCCCGCAAATTCAATCGAATTCATTGCAAACCCGCCTGTGTTTCGGCCAAAGTAGCCGGATCAAATACCGCAAAAGCATTCAAGGACGCATCGATGCGCTTCACCATGCCGCTCAAAACCTTGCCGGGTCCACATTCCACAATCTGCTCCAGTCCACGGGCTTTCAAGGCTTGCACGGTTTGCACCCAGTGCACCGGCCCGAAGGCCTGTCGGTACAAAGCATCGCGGATGCGATCAGGCTCTGTTTCGACCGCCACGTCAATGTTGTTGATGAGTGGAATCAGGGGGCTGGCAATTGCAATTTGGCCCAGGCGCTCGCGCAGTATCCGTGCCGCCGGCTGCATCAACGCGCAATGGAAAGGCGCGGACACCGGTAGCAACAAAGCACGCTTTGCGCCTTGGGTCTTGAGCACTTCGCAGGCACGTTCGACAGCCGCTTTGCTGCCGGAAATGACGGTCTGGGCGTTGTCATTGAAATTAGCGGCCTCCACTACTTCACCGCTTTCAGGCGAAAACTCTGCGGCCACCTCGGCACATAAAGCGGCCACCCGCGCCGGGTCCATCCCCAAAATGGCGGCCATCGCACCTTTACCAACGGGCACGGCTTGCTGCATGGCCTGGCCGCGCAAGCGCACCAATGGCACTGCATCGGCCAGCGTCAAGGCGCCCGCTGCCACCAAGGCGGCGTATTCACCCAGGGAGTGTCCGGCCACGGCCTGCGGCGCGATACCAACTTCGGCCATCCAAACACGGTAGGCGGCGACACCCGCCACCAGCATCACCGGCTGGGTATTGGTCGTCAGGGCCAGCGCCTCTTTGCTGCCATCGCGGATTAGAGCGCCGATGTCTTCGTTCAAAGCCTGCGAGGCCTCGTCCAGCACGGCGCGTACCGCTGGATGGTCACCCCAGGCGTCCAGCATGCCCGCGGACTGGGACCCTTGGCCGGGAAAAACAAATGCAAATGGTTTCATCGGTTCAATTGCGTAATAAATGGAAGCTTAAAACAGGGTTTGACGAGCGCATGCGCAACAGGATCACAAAGTGAGCAAGACCGCGCCCCAGGTAAAGCCCCCACCTACGCCCTCCAGCAAGACTGTCTGTCCTTGTTGGATGCGGCCGGTGCGCACGCCAGCGTCCAACGCCAGCGGAATTGAGGCCGCCGAGGTGTTGCCATGCTGATCTACGGTCACCATGACTTTTTCCATGGGCAGCTTGAGCTTTTTAGCGGTACTTTGAATGATGCGGATATTGGCT
>CAMDHL010000097.1 GCA_945898105.1 Comamonas sp. lk
TTTGGCAAATGCCGTGGCGCATGTCCAGGTTTTCCACCTGGTACGGCATGTCGTGAAAGGATTCGCCAGCCTGAAAATCCTGTCCGTTTTTAAGCGAAGCGGGGCGGATTTTTTCCATGATGGATTGCGAGGCCATGCGCGCCTGCCAACCCAGTACGCGCCCGTCTTTGGCCACCACGGCGCGCTGGCGGTACAGCGCTGCGGGCCGGAAGAAGTCGTGCTGCATATCTTCTTCGCGCGACCACAGCATTTGTACCGGCGTGCCGCCTAGCTCGCGGGCTATCAGCACCGCCTGGCGCACATAGTCTTGCGATGCACCACGACGCCCGTAGCCGCCGCCCAGGTAAGGCCGGTGCACAGTCACGTTTTCTACCGGCAAGCCCAGGGTTTTAGCCGCTTCGTTGAGGGTGGCTTCAGCATTTTGCGTCGGCGCCCACACTTCGGCCTTATCGCCTTTGACCCAGGCAGTGCAGTTTTGCGGCTCCAAGGTAAAGTGGTTCAGGTAAGGCGTGAAGTATTCGGCCTCTATTGTCTTGTAGTCAGCCGCTTGCGTGCCCGTGGCGGTGGCCCAGGTGGCCTCAAAATCACCTTCATTGCGCAAGCTGCGCGATGCGAGTATTCCGGCTTGCAAGGTCTGAGTGATAGCCTGATCGTCCAGCTTTTCGTTGCCGCGGTAGTCCCAAACTACTTTGACTGCTTTGAGCGCCTGCTGCGCGCGCCACCAGTTGTCGGCCACTACGGCCACGAAGTCGGGCCCAGTGACTACTTTTTTGACGCCACGTCGGCTCAATATCGCCGCGCCATCCACCGATTTGGGGACGCCTCCGAAAACAGGGCATTGCGCAATCGCGGCGTAAAGCATGCCCGGCACGCGCACATCAGTGCCATAGATAGCGCTGCCGTCGCATTTGGCCGGAATATCAAAACGCTTAAGCGGCTTGCCGATCAGCGTCCATTGGTCCGGGCTTTTGAGCACGATGTCGCTGGGCGCTTTTTGTTGCGCTGCGGACCCGGCAAGTTCGCCATAACTGGCGCTGCGCTTGCTCGCGACGTGGCTGACTTTGCCTTGTTTTGCTACAAGTTCGCCCACGGGCACGCCCCAGCGCTGCGCGGCTGCAAGCTTGAGCATTTCTCGCGCAGTGGCGCCGGCTTTGCGCATCACTAGTTGCGAGTCTCGCGTACCCCGGCTGCCGCCGGTGCCAAAGGTGACGTAGACCTTGTTACGCGCGATGTGTTCGTTGACGGACGCGAACTCCATGCGCACATCGTCCCACCGGCATTCCAATTCTTCGGCCAACATCATGGGCAGGCTGGTGCTAGTGCCTTGTCCCATCTCGGAGCGCGATACCTGGCAGAACACGCGGTTGTCGGGGCTGATGCGTATCCATGCGTTGATGTCGGCCGCGCCTGCATGCGGCCCGTCGGTAGCTAGCTTGTCGGCGACGGCGGGGGGCAGGTAAAAGCCCAGGCTCAGGCCACCAGCCCAGGCGGCCACTGCTCCCGTGCTGGTCTGCTTTAAAAACCCCCGGCGCGACGTATCGGCCGGCTCAGATTGAAGATTGTTGACGCTGGTGGGAGGAGCATACATAGTCATGTTCACCTCGGCTTAGATTTTGGCTGCGGCTTTAATGGCCGTCTTAATGCGCGGGTAGGTGCCGCAGCGGCACAAATTGGTAATCGCCGCGTCGATGTCCGCGTCGGTAGGACGCGGCTTGCGCGCGAGCAGGGCGGTAGCGGCCATCAGCATGCCGGACTGGCAATAGCCGCATTGCGGTACTTGCTTTTCAATCCAGGCTTTTTGAAGCGCGGACTTGCCGCCCAGGCCTTCGATGGTGGTAACTTTGCGCCCACTGGCTACGGCCACCGGAATGCTGCAGGAACGCACCGGTTCGCCATCAAGCAACACGGTACAAGCGCCACATTGCCCGACGCCACATCCGAATTTGGTACCGGTCAGTCCCGCTTCATTGCGGATTGCCCATAGCAAGGGCATGTCGGTTTCTACGTCCAGGTCCACGGACTTGCCGTTGAGTTTGAATTGCATTGCTCAGTCTCCAGCGCACCCCAGGCAGAGACATAGCCTGGTACCCTAGATGCGCTCCCTAAGCATAAAGTAATTCCACGACAGTCCTGACAAAGCCACCATTTAGGCGCACTGCCTGTGGGCTTAAAGCCTTAAAGCATGAAAGTATGGGGTCGGTGGGTTGGGCCGCAAGCGTCAAAGTGCACTTTCTACGCCTGGGCCTCGGGATGCAGCGCCACTTCAAACTCCGTCAGACGCCGGTAAATAGAGCGCAGTTCGGTGACGTCTGTCCAGCGGTCGATCAGGTAAGAGAATGAATTATTCACTTCGCCAAATGAATTGCTCACCTGCTGGATGACGCCCAAGGTAATGATCCCGGTAAACAAAGAGGGCCCCATCAGCAAATAGGGAAAAATAATCATGGTCTGGCCGTACAAATTGCTCCAAAGGTTGAAGTAGGCGTAGTTGTTAAATAGACGGAAATTGTTGAAACGGACCGCACTGAAAAGAGAGAGCACTTCGCTTAAGTCCATCCGCCCGCGTTGGTCCTCCGCGTAAACCAGGTTCTTGCGCAAGGCTGCTTCCACTCTTTGGTTGTTGTACTCCAACCCTGGCAGGCGCCCGCCTATAAACCAGGACAGCACATAGCCCCCTATCGCGGTTGTCATGGCGACCCAAAAAAGTGAGCCCTCAAACTGTAGCCAGACAATAGCCATCCCCTTGGACAAGCCCCACAAAATGGGGATAAACGAAATCAGTGTCATCACAGCGCGCACCACGCCCAGGCCAATGTCTTCGGTTTGTTTGGCAAAGCGCATGCAGTCTTCCTGAATCCGTTGGGACGCGCCCTCTACATCGACCGACGTGTTTTGCCAGCGTGGCAGGTAGTGCAAGGTCATGGCTTGGCGCCAACGAAATGCGTAGTGCGATGCAACGTATTTTTCTAGGCTGCGCAGCAGCATGTAGGGAAATGCAATCCAGGCGAAATCTTGCATAAAGCCCCAAAAGCGCTCTAGGCCGCCAGCTTGTTCGGGTTTTTGAAGCAAGTCATAAAAATCGCCGTACCAGCTGTTCAGGCGCACGGTTTGTTGCACTGTCACATACACCAGCAAGACCATGGACAGCAATCCCCCCCAAGCCCACAGCGCCCAGGTTCGGCTAACAAAAAAACAGCGAAACATGCAATTCCCTTTTTTGCTTACTCTCGCCATGCTGGCGGTTCAGCGGGCAAGTGTATGCGGCCCTTTGCCGGCCTTAGATCAAGAACGGGGCCTCTTCACGCTCCAGCATGCCGTAGTCGCGCACCACGCGAAACGCTCGCGCGCTTTGCAGACCTGGCACATTACCCCACGCACGCACGCTGGCCTGTGCCAGGCTGCGGCTGGCGACTTCCTGCAGGCTGATAAACGCGCCCTGGTGGTTCACACTCTCAAAACCTGCCTGGGACGGTACCTTACCGTCAGTGGTCTGGCTGTAGGCGGCGATTACAAAGCGGCCTTGGTCGGGCGCTTGTATGTCGTCTTGCGCTGCTTGGCTGAATTGACCTTCGACCCATTGGCAAACCAGGCTGGCCACGCGGATGCGGTAATCGGCAAAATGTTCGTAGCGCCCGGCTTGCTGCGATTGCAGATGCAGACTGTCGCGCCGCCAACCCAGGATGGCTGCCTCATCACGCCAGTGCTGGTGCGACAGCAGCACCGCGTCGTCGCTCAAGCAGCGGTAGCGGTCTAAGAACAAAAGCCCCTCGTGCCGCGCCAGCGCCGAGCGCAGGCGGGCCACATGCTCGAAATAATGCGGCAAATGCCCAGGTTTGGGGCGAACTTCGAAGAATAGTGCGTACATAGGGTCCTTCGGTATACAAGCGGCATTGTGCGCTTGGGCGGGTTGCCCGCGCGCCGCTTGATGCGTGACAGGCCCTTTGGCCGTTTATCAAGGAAACGGTAGCGCGCAGACCATGCCCGGTCTCTGCATGCCATCGGCGCTGCATACCGTTACGGTTTGACCGGGGTTCCAGTAGGCTTTCTCAATCATTGACAGTCCGACATTGCGCTTTAGTCGGGGGGACCATGCGGCCGAGGTGATGCGACCTACTTGTGGCCCATGGGCGTCACCGGCATGTACGGGCCAGGGCTTTCCGCAAGGCGGGCAGGGGCCGCCGTCAAACAACACACCACGCATTTCGCGCGCATGGCCTTGCGCCGCAATCGCTTGTAGCGCCTCACGGCCCAGATACTCCAAGGCACTATCCGAGCTGCAAAACTTGCCCAGACCGCATTCCAAAGGGTTGTTTTCCAGCGTAAATTCATTGCCGTAGGACAAGAGTCCGCCCTCGATGCGCTCAATCAGGTTCGGGCAGCCGGGTGTGATGTTGAACTCCTGGCCTGCCTCCCACACCAGATCCCACAAGGCCGAACCCAGCGTGCTGTCGTTGAGGTAAATTTCAAAGCCCCCTTGCTTGGAGTAGCCGCCGCGTTGAACCAGCTGGCGCGTACCCTGAAAGTCCACATAATCAAAATTAAAAAACCGGATGCTCCGAATTTGGTCGCCAAAAATTTTGGCCATCAAGTCTTCGGCTTTGGGTCCTTGCACAGACAAAGGCGATACGTCCGGCTCGCGCACCGACACCTTGAGTGCGGCACCCAAGGCCAGCCCTTTGGCCCATAACAAAACGTCCGAGTCCGCGATTGACAACCAAAAATGGTCTGGCGCAAGCTTGAGCAGCACCGGGTCGTTGACTATGCCGGCTTTGTCGTCAATCAAGGGCACATACAGGCATTGGCCAATGCGTGCTTTGCCTATATCGCGCGGCGTCATCCACTGCACCAGTCGGGCCGCGTCAAGGCCTTTGATTTCCACCTGGCGCTGGCAGGAGACATCCCATATCTGCACATGCTCGCGCATATGCCAATAGTCTTCCTCCACGCTGGGCGCAAAGGCTTTGGGTAGCAGCATGTGGTTAACCACCGAGAAGCCGCGAACGCCGTGTTGCTCCACGCGGTCGGTATAAGGGGTACGCCGGATGCGGCGCGACATGTTCAGGCCGGAAGTTGACATAGTGATTCCTTGGCTAGGCAGACCACCACACGCTGTAGCTGTGCGGCGCGATCATTAAAGGGATGTGGTAGCTGCCCTCTGGGTCAGGCATGGCAAAGCGGATGACGATTTCTTTCACGATTTGGCGGCCGGCGCCGGCTAAGCCGTTGGCGGCGAAATAAGCGCCGCTTTGAATGACCATTTCATAGGCCAACTGGGCGCAGTCCATCGGCAGTTTGATAGCCTCTGTAAAACGGCCTCCGCTATCGGTAGCCTTGTCCAGTAAGCGCAGGCGCTGCCCATTGCTATGGACTTGAAAAACGCATATGCCTACATGGCCTGCGTGGCTGCCGTCAGTGGAATTGAGTAAGTGGGTGCTCAGAGTAGCCATGGGACGGGTCCTATTCGATGGAGGCTTTGTCGCGCTTGCTGGCGGTGGCGGCCACGATGGGGCTGATCACACCTTTGGCTTTGACATTGAGGCAGGCCGTCTTGCCGCTGGCCAGCGCCCGCTGTAGCGCAGGTCCCAGGTCTTGCCTGTGCTCCACCAGTTCGCCGTAACCGCCCATGCCCTCAAACAGGGTGTGAAACGGAATATCACGAAAATCCGTGGCGAAGTGTTTGCCACTGGCAAACAAGCGCTCTTGTTGCTGCGAAATACAGTCCAAGCCGCCGTTGTTGTCGATCACCACCACGATAGGCAGCTTTTCCTGAAAAGCCACTTCAATCGACAGCCCACCCGACAAAAACGCGCCGTCGCCGCTGATCAGAACCACGCGGCTTTGTGGGTTGAGGCGTTGCGCCGATACGGCCAGCGACACGCCCACACCAAGCAGACTAAAGCAACCCGGATGCAGTATCCCAGCCAATTGCTGCCCCTGCCAGCCCGCCAAGTTAACCGCAATTTCGGACCAGAAATGCGTATTGCCGCCATCAAAAACTAACCAGTCCTGCGCCTGCATCTGTGCCTGCACATCGAGGGAGAGTTGCAAAGGATGCATCTTGCCGCCGCTGGCCGCTGCTTGCGCCGTGTCTTGTGCCAGTTCGGCCAAGCTGTGCTCCACCCAGACTTGGCGCCATGCGCGGTTTTGGGCATACCAGGCCTTGGGGGTTTCCCATTGCCTCTCTGCATGGTGTTGTAGTAAGGCGCTGAAAAAAGCTTGCGGGTCGCTGAGCAAGACGTGATCGGCAGCGCGGTTCATTTCCAGCTCTTCATGCGATCCGTTCACGCAGACCAGGTCCAGGGTACGAGGAAACAAAGGCGGGTTGCCAAAGTTCATCTGGTTATCCAGCCGCCCACCCACCATCACCACCAGGTCCGCTGCCTCAAGCGCCTGGCCCGAAGGCGGGTATTGATGAATGTCGGCCAGCCCCATGTACGCAGCGCAATGCTCGCCCAAGAGCTTCTGGTGGTAAGGAATGTTAAAAACCGGAATCGCCAGCGTGCGGCCTACCTGCTCCAGTAGATGTTCTGCGCCGGACCACCAAACGCCATGGCCGCCTATCAGCATGGGACGCTTGGCGGCGGAGATGCGCGCCAGCAAGGGCGCTAATGCGGCAGGATCGGGCCAAGCGCGAGGTGCTGGTGTAGCGGCGCGATGAAACGGGCGCTCCTCATGACCGGCGTCTTCATCAAACGAGGAAAACATGATGTCCACCGGAAGGCTCAGGTGTACCGGGCCGCCATAACCACTGGTCGCGATTTTCCAAGCCCGATCAACAAACTCGCTGATGCGTGTGCCGTCGGTAATGCTGTAGCTGTATTTGGTGAGCGGTGCGGCGATAGCGACATCGTCAATCTCTTTAAATCCGCCCGAGCCGCGCCGCTTGAGCGTGCTCGAACCGGTCACAAAAATCACCGGCGAGCGCTCGCCCCAGGCTTCCATCATGGCCGGTACTGCGTTGGCAAAACCTTCGGGCCCTATCAGACAAACTGCGGGTTTGCGCTTCAGGCGCGCATGGCCGTCGGCCAGGTGCCCGGCCACTTGTTCATGCGGGCAGTTGATGACCGTTACGCCCAGCTCCATAAAGCCTTCCAAGGCCGGATTGCAAAAGCCCCCTGCAAGGGTGAACACATGCTCTATGCCTTTTTCTTTGAGGGCCAAAGCCAGCAGATAGCCGCCTCGACGGCGCGCAATGGGTTGGGGGTTCATAAGCTTTCCTGATGTTGCGGTGGATTTGCGGGTGTATGCACAAAAAACTGGGGACCAAGCGCTGCCGGGCTGCGCACGCCAAGTTGCACTAACGCGGTCAAGGCGCTCTCCTGTACCGCGTCGAGGTACTGGTCTAGCGCCTGCGCGCCCCCGGCAGCAATCGCGTACAGCACGGCACGGCCTAGCATCACTAAATTAGCGCCGCAGGCCAGGGCTTTGACCACGTCCTCGCCACTGCGAATGCCGCTGTCAAACACCAGGGGGTAATCCGTGCCTACTGCAGCGCGGATGAGGCCTAGTTGTTCAATAGCCCCCGGTGCGCTGTCCAACTGGCGCCCGCCGTGGTT
>CAMDHL010000098.1 GCA_945898105.1 Comamonas sp. lk
ACTTTGAAACGGTCGATTTCCCATTCCAAATCCGCCTCGCTCACTTCCATCAAATGCGCTGCAATCTTCTTGGCTTTTGCGTGGATCTTGCGCGCCGCCATGGCAATCGCTGCACCGGCTACCGGTGTGGAGCGCGAGCCATAAGTGCCCAAGCCATAAGGCGCGGTGCTGGTATCGCCTTCTTCGACCTGGATGATTTCCGAAGAAATACCCAGTTCGGTAGCGATGATTTGCGCGTAGGTGGTCTGGTGGCCCTGACCTTGCGAAATCGTGCCCATGCGCGCAATCGCGCTACCCGTGGGGTGCACGCGGATTTCGCAGGAATCAAACATGCCCACACCCAAGATGTCGCACATTTTGGAGGGGCCTGCGCCCACCACTTCGGTAAAGGTCACGAGGCCAATACCCATCAGCGTGGGGCAGTTGGGGTCGGCACGTTTGACCGCTTGCTCGGCGCGCAGTGCTTTGTAGTCCACCGCGTCGAGCACTTTGTCCAAGGCGGTTTGGTAGTCGCCCGAATCGTATTCAAAACCAAGTGCCGAGTTGTAGGGGAACTGTTCGCGCTTAATAAAGTTCTTCGCGCGAATCTCGGCCTTGTCCATGCCCAGCTTTTGCGCCAGCACGTCGACCATGCGCTCGACCAAGTACACCGCTTCGGTGACACGGAAGGAGCAGCGGTAGGCCACGCCACCTGGAGCTTTGTTGGTATAGACGCCATCGACCTTGCAATACGCGTTGGCGATGTCGTAGCTGCCGGTGCAGATATGGAACATACCGGCCGGGAATTTGGTCGGGTCAGCGCAGGCGTCAAAGGCGCCGTGGTCGGCGATCACATTGGTGCGAAGTGCCAGAATTTTGCCGTCGGCGGTGGCGGCCAATTCACCACTCATGTGGTAGTCGCGGGCAAAGCCGGTGGAGGACAAATTCTCGATGCGGTCTTCCACCCACTTGACCGGGCGACCCAACACGATAGAGGCCACGATGGCGCAGACATAGCCGGGGTAAATTGGCACCTTGTTGCCAAAGCCGCCGCCGATGTCGGGCGAGACAATGCGCACTTTCGATTCAGGGATGCCCGAGAGCATGGACACCACGGTACGCACAATATGCGGCGCCTGGCTGGTGAGGTAGGTAGTGAGTTCGCCGCGGATCGGGTCGAACGATGCCACCGCGCCACAGGTCTCTAGCGGGCAGGGGTGAACGCGGGGGTAATGCATGTCTTGCGACACGGTCACTGCTGCGCTGGCAAACACCGCATCGGTAGCTGCTTTGTCGCCGGCTTCCCAGGTGAAGATGTGGTTGTGGTGGTAGCGCTTGCCGTGTGCGCCTTCGGTTTTACCGGCCAGGTCTTCGCGCAGCACGGGTGCACCGGGCTTGAGCGCTTCAAACGGGTCGACCACGGCTTCAAGCTCTTCGTATTCCACTTCTACAGCCTCGACGCCATCGGCCGCGCTATAGCGGTCTTCTGCAATTACCACGGCCACTTCCTGCATCTGAAAGTGCACTTTTTCATCGGCCAAAACCGCTTGCACATCACCGGCTAGCGTGGGCATCCAGTGCAGTTTGAGCGGCTTCAAATCGTCAGCGGTCAAGACCGCGATCACGCCCGGAATCTTGAGCGCAGCTTCTTTGTTAATGCGCTTGATGCGTGCATGCGCCACGGAGGCGCGCACGATGTCCATATGCACCATGCCGGGCAGTTTGATGTCGTCAACGTAATTGCCCTTGCCTTGGATAAAGCGGGCATCTTCTTTGCGCAGGCGTGAATCGCCCATGCCCATCAGGGCTTTTTCGCGGTCACTCAGGGGTGCGTTCATGAAGGTCTCCTTCGGTGTGGGGTTTTAAGCGGCGACGGGTTGGGCATCGCGCAGCGTGGCTGCCGCATGCAAAACCGCTTTGACGATGTTCTGGTAGCCGGTGCAGCGGCACAAATTGCCCGACATGCCCACGCGCACTTCCTGCTCGGTGGGGTTGGGGTTGTCTTGCAACAAGCGGTAAGCACGCATCAGCATGCCCGGTGTGCAAAAGCCGCATTGCAGGCCATGCTCTTTGTAAAAGCCGTCTTGCAGCGCATGCAACACGCCGCCGCTGGCCAGGCCTTCGACCGTTTTGACTTCACTGCCTTCGCACTGCACCGTGAGGTGTGTGCAGGACTTGACCGATTGACCGTCGATGTCCACGGTGCAAGCGCCGCAGTGGCTGGTTTCACAGCCGATGTGGGCGCCAGTCAGGTTCATTTTTTCACGCAGAAAGTGGACCAGCAGCGTGCGCGGCTCGACCGCCTCTTCCACTTGTTTTCCATTGACGTGTAGGGATACGATTTTTTTGCTCATTGCATTTTTCTCCGGATCGTGTGGGGTTTAGGCGCAGCGGGCGGCAGCGGCGCGGATGGCGCGCTTGCACATCTCGGCGGCCATGGCGGTTTTGTATTCCACATCACCGCGCAGGTCTTCGGCTGGGTCGCAAATAGAACGCACCGCAGCGGCTGCCAGGTTGATAGTGGCGTCGGTCAGGGGCTGACCCACCAACGCTGCTTCGGCAGCGGTGGCGCGCAGTGCGGTCGGCGCCACATTGGTCAGGCCAATGCTGGCATGCGTGACTTTGCCCGCGGCCATACGCAGAATGACCGCGGCCCCGGCAGTGGCCCAATCGCCGGTTTTGCGCTTGAGCTTTTGGTAGCAGTAGCCCGTACCCGCAGCAAAAGGTGCGACCAGAATGGCGGTGAGGATTTCGTCCTCGGCAAGCGCTGTCATGTACGTGCCGTGGAAAAAGTCCACAGCCTTGACCTGGCGCGTGCCCTTGGGGCCTTGCAGTTCAAAGGTGGCATCCAGCGCCATGGCGATGGCCGGATGGTCATTGCCCGGGTCGCCATGGGCAATATCGCCGCCGATGGTGCCGCGGTTGCGCACCTGTGGGTCGGCGATAAGCAGCGCCGCTTCGGGCAGCAAGGGCAGGTGTTTTTGCAGCAAGGGTGAGGCAATCAGCTCGTTCTCGCTGGTCATGGCGCCAATGCGGATCACGCCGCCGCTTTCGCTGATGCCGCGCAGCTCAGGGATGCGGTTGATGTCAATCAGCGTGCCCGGCTGCGCAAAGCGCAGCTTCATCATGGGCAGCAGGCTGTGGCCGCCTGCCAGCAGCTTGGCATCGTCGCCTAGGCTGGACAGGAGGGAAATAGCCTCCGCGATGGTGCGCGGGGCATGGTAGTCAAATGCCGGTGGGATCACGTTGTCTCCTTCATTTCTTGGTGGCGCGGGAAAACTGGCTCGCCGCAATGTAGCTAGGCATTGCGTCTTTGCGCAGGGAAAACAATCAAGCGGTGCAATTCCCGCACGAAGTGCAGGTGCGTTGCACGAATCTTTCAGTGGGTGCTTTTGACCGGCACCGTATCGGTCAGGCCGAGCTGGTCAAGCAGCTTGCCCATGCTGGAGCGCGCCACCGGTATTTCCACCGGCGTCGAGCCCATCATGCGCAACGACATGCGCCCGTCATCGCGCACTATTTCATCGACTTGCGCCAGGTTCACCATATAGCTGCGGTGTACGCGCAAAAACTGGTTCGGGTCGAGCCGGCTTTCCAAATCGCCAATCGTGATATTGCAAAACTGCCCACCCTGCGCGGTATGCACCCAGGTGTAATGGCCTTCTGAGCGTATGAAAGATACGCTGGGCACGTCCACCAGCATCACGCGGTTTTGCTTGATGGTGGGGATCTTTCGCAACTGCCGTTTTTCTGCGGCATCCGCGCCTTTGCGCTTGGCTTGCGTACTACTTTCTTTGCTTACCACTTCGGTGATGTCATAGAACACCAGGGTGTAGCCGGTGGTCGCGCCTTGCATATCGCCGATTTTCGATACCTTGATTAAGAGCACCCGCTCAGGGATATTTATCATCATGGCCATGGGCGGCGCATTGTTGACCGGGCACTCGGCCTGGCCGAGCAAAAATTTCACTTTGGCTTTGGCCGCTTCTGGGTGGAAGTCGGTAACGATTTTTCCAAAAGGCAGTTTGTCCTGCACCGGCAGCGCGCGGCGTGCATAGTCATTCATGCCCACCACGTGCAAAGTATTGTCCAGGTGCACCACACCCACATCAAAGCGCTCTAATAAATATAACCAGGAACTCGAGGAAGCGGCAGCACTTTGATCGGCGGGGAAGGGACAGCTTTTCGTCATCGTCTTATCGCTTTAAGCTAAGGGTTGCTGGCTGGGGCCACTACGTCTCGTGCCGCCAAACGGAAATTCATGCAATGCAAGCGCGCTTCGTTCACCAGTCTGCGCGAAGTCTTGCAGACCGCTACAGTTCGGCTTATGAACGCTCGGATGCGAACCATAGCCGACCGGCACATTTTGTGCACGGTAAGGGGCACTTTTACAGACTCCGGCCTGGCTGGCCATAGGGTTTACCCTTATACGCCAAGCCGCCGTACTAGATCGTGCCTATGAAAACTGCACCTCACTGGCTTGCGCGCGGCGCCGGATCTGCGGCGATTACGCCGGGTCTCTTGCTGCTGGCGGTAGCGGCCACCTTGTTGGGCCTGGGCGTTCCTGGCAGCACCTCTGGTGCATCGCAAGCGTCGGTGATTGCGCTGTCGCTGGCGCTGGTGGGTTTGGGTTGTGGCGCTTTATCGCTGGTGCGGCCGCAGCGCGCCGGTTTGTCGCCGCCTTACATCATGTTGTCCTTAGGCTTTGGCGGCATGCTCATCGGCTTGATGGTCGATGTGCTGCAAGCCGGTCCGGCGCTCCTAGCAAGTCTGTGCACCCAAGCCGCACCCCTGGATTTTTTTGACAGCCTGCAACTGCATATGGCGTTTTTGCCGGCCATGCATGCGGGTATGCTCACCGGTGGCCTGCTGGCCATTCCCAGCCTGCGTCTTTTGCGCCAGCATTGCGGGCGTTACCTGTGCTCGGTGTTGACGCAAAATCTGCTCTGCTCGGGCTGGATGTTGTTGGGAATGACGGCTGGGGCTATATGGCTGGTACGTTGGCAAGTTGCCTTGGGCAACTCCAGCCTCACCGCCATGCTCGGTGGCATGTTTGTCGGAATGACCTGGGGCATGGTGGTGAGCGTGGCCTTGTACCGCGCTTTTTTCGCCTGGCGTTTGCGCGCACAACCCTGGGAGTAGCGCATGGACAGTTTGGACTTACGGGTGCTCGGCGATGCACTCGATTGGCATCGCACGGGCCACGCGGTCACGCTGGTCACCGTGGTGCAAACCTGGGGCAGCGCCCCGCGCCCGCCTGGCGCCCTGCTGGCGGTACGTGACGACGGGCGTGTGAGCGGCTCGGTATCTGGTGGCTGCGTCGAAGAAGATCTGATTGCGCGTGCCAAAGCGGCCTTCGGCGCGCTGGCTGCATCCACCGTGCCAGACGGAACGAGCGCAGCTCTGCCCACCGAAATCGTCTATGGCGTGAGCAAAGAAGAGGCGGCGCGCTTTGGCCTGCCTTGCGGTGGCACCTTGCTGCTGGTGCACGAGCCCTTGTTAGACAGTGCCTGGATCGCCGATTTATTGGACCGTACCGCCCGCCACCAACTGGTCACGCGCAGCCTCGACATGGCCACTGGCGCAGTGACGCTGTCGGGCGCGCAGCGCGGCCAGGCTTTGGCCTACGACGGCGCGGTGCTGTCCACTGTGTTCGGGCCCAAATGGCGTTTGCTGCTGATCGGCGCCGGCCAGTTATCGCAGGCGGTAGCGCAGATCGCTGGTCTGCTGGACTTTGAAGTACTGGTCTGCGATCCGCGCGAGGAATACAGCGCCGGGTTAGACATGGTCGGCGTACAACGCCTTATGGGCATGCCTGACGACGTGGTGCGCGAGATGCTGCCCGACGCCCACACGGCCATCGTCGCTCTCACGCACGACCCCAAGCTGGACGATATGGCGCTGTTGGAAGCACTCAAGTCGGATGCTTTTTATGTCGGTGCTTTAGGCTCGTCACGCACCCAGGCCACGCGCAAGCAACGCCTTGCCGAACACTTTGACATGACCCACGAAGAGTTGGCCCGTCTGCACGGCCCGGTGGGCTTGAAGCTGGGCGCTAAAACCCCGGCAGAGATAGCCGTCTCCATCCTGGCTGAAATCGTGCAGGTGAAAAATGCCGATTTGGTGAGTGCGAATAGCGCATCGTCCTGTGCGCCCCTCCAAATACTTGCTTCATAGGTAGCTTTAGCAAGCAGATGTATTTGCCAAGCCGTTGCTCCTTGGCCATGCGCGCAGAGCATGACTAATGCAGACGTTTTTTAGCCTGCCCCAGCCATCACCTGCCCCATACGCACCGGGCCACCGGGCTGCCAGTCTGGGTTCCAACCGGGCGTCGCTTCGGGTAGTAAAAGCACCACCGTAGAGCCCAGCAAAAAGCGGCCCATTTCTTCCCCCTGGGCCAGTTGCACCTGACCGGCTGGGTAGTCATGGCGGCTGATACGCCCTGTGCGCGGTGGGTTCACCACGCCATGCCACACCGTGGCCATGCTGCCCACAATCGTCGCGCCCACCAGTACCAGCACCATCGGCCCGCTCGGGGTGTCGAACACACAGACTACGCGCTCATTGCGTGCAAACAAGCCGGGTACGCCGCGCGCGGTAGTCGGGTTCACCGAAAACAAATCGCCCGGCACATAGACCATCTGGCGCAGCGTCCCGACGCAGGGCATGTGGATGCGGTGGTAGTCGCGCGGGCTCAGGTACAGGGTCGCAAAGCTACCCGACGCAAACTGCGCCGCCAGCACGCTGTCGCCGCCGACCAGGGCCGTGGCGCTGTACGCATGGCCTTTGGCCTGGAAGATCTGCCCGTTCTCGATGGCGCCAAACTGGCTGATCGCCCCGTCCACCGGACACAGCCAGCGCGCCTGCGCCAGGGGCCGTGCATCAGCGCGCAGCGCACGTGTGAAAAAATCGTTAAAACTGCCGTAGGCGGCGATGTCTGGCTGCGCGGCCTGCGCCATATCGACCTGGTACTTGTTGACGAACCAGGCAATCAGGCGGGTGGTGGCGCTGCCCCAGCGCCGGGTGGCGACCCAGCCGCCAAAAGCGGTCAGCGCCTGCTTTGGCAAGAGGTATTGAGGCCAAACCGCCTTGCGCGCTGTCCATCGGTTTGCTATTGCCCCTCCAGCTTGCATGAAATTTCTGCCAATCGCCGCAGATTGTCAGCCCCGTGTAAAGCGGCGGATTATAGTTAGCGACC
The DNA here is from genome assembly GCA_945898105.1 of Comamonas sp. lk. Classification (GTDB taxonomy): domain Bacteria; phylum Pseudomonadota; class Gammaproteobacteria; order Burkholderiales; family Burkholderiaceae_C; genus Allorhodoferax. The sequence continues at coordinate 7,178 of CAMDHL010000098.1, forward strand.
TTATGAGCACTGCGCGCATCCCCCCCATCCAATGCTTGCTGACTTTCGAGGCCCTGGCCCGCCTGCGCAGCGTCAGCCAGGCCTCTGAAGAACTCTGCGTCACCCCTAGCGCCGTCAGCCACCGGGTGCGCCAGCTGGAGCAAATCATCGGCACCAAGTTATTTGGCCGCGCCGATTTTTCGCTCACCACCGAAGGCAGCGAATACTTGGCCCATGTGCGCGAAGGCCTGTCCACGCTGCAAAAATTTCCTACCTCCAGCGCTGCTCCAGGCAAGCGCAAACTGCGCCGCCAGCACGCTGTCGCCGCCGACCAGGGCCGTGGCGCTGTACGCATGGCCTTTGGCCTGGAAGATCTGCCCGTTCTCGATGGCGCC
>CAMDHL010000099.1 GCA_945898105.1 Comamonas sp. lk
AAATGAAGAAGGAGCATGCAAATGCCCAAAATGAAGACCAAGAGCGCGGCGAAGAAACGCTTCCGCGTCCGTCCCGGTGGAACCGTTAAACGCGGCCAAGCCTTCAAACGTCACATTCTGACCAAGAAGACCACCAAAAATAAACGCCATCTGCGCGGTTCGACAGCTGTCCATGAGACCAATATGGGTCATATGGCGCAGATGCTCCCCGGCCGTGGTATTTGACTAACGACGAACAAGGAGTACTACCATGCCTCGCGTCAAACGTGGTGTAACGGCTCGCGCCCGCCACAAAAAAGTTCTCGCCCTTGCCAAAGGTTTCCGCGGTCGCCGCGGCAATGTTTTCCGCGTCGCCAAAGAAGCGGTAATGAAGGCTGGGCAATATGCCTACCGTGACCGCCGCACCAAAAAGCGCGTATTCCGCCAGTTGTGGATCGCACGTATCAATGCGGCAGCGCGTCAATGCGGAATGACCTACAGCCAGTTTGCTAACGGTCTGAAAAAAGCCCAGATCGAGATCGATCGCAAAGTGCTGTCGGACATCGCAGTGCACGATATGGCGGCTTTCGCCAACATCGTGGAGCAGGTCAAAGCCAAGCTCGCCGCTGCTTAAGGGTAAAACCGGCGCGCCGACCCATTCGGGCAGCCGCGGATACCGCCCGCAAAACCGGGCTAGCGCTTACACCAAGCACTAGCCCGTTTTTCATTGAATAAAAGCCATCATTTCCATGAACGAACTCGAAAGTATTGTTGCCGCCGCCCGAGCCGCATTTGCAGGTGCATCGGTCAGCGCTGACCTGGAAAATGCCAAAGCCCTATTTTTGGGTAAATCGGGCCGCATTACCGACCTGATGAAGGGCATGGCAGCGCTTAGCGTCGACGAGAAAAAGACGCTGGGTGCGTCTATAAATCTGGCCAAGCAAGATATCGAGGCGGCGCTTCAGGACCGCCGCCAGGCCTTGGCCGAAGCACAGTTACAAAAGCAGTTGGAGGCTCAGGCCTTGGATGTGACCCTACCTGGGCGGGTCCGCGGTCAGGGCAGCCTGCATCCAGTGTCGCTGGCGCAAGAGCGTATCGAGCACATCTTTGCATCTATGGGTTTTGATGTGGCCGATGGCCCTGAAATCGAGAGTGATTGGTTCAGCTTTACTTCTCTGAACAATCCGCCTAATCATCCTGCCCGTTCTATGCAGGATACGTTTTATATCGATACCAAGGGTGCCGACGGCGTTTATTACAACCTGCGCCCGCATACCAGCCCGATGCAAATTCGCTACGCGCAAGCCCATGTCCGCAAGCATGGCGGTGATTTTGATGTGGCGGCGGGGCGTCTGTTTTCAGGTGATATGCCCGAGATCCGCGTGATCGCGCCGGGCCGCACCTTCCGTGTGGACAGCGATGCCACACATTCGCCAATGTTTCACCAGGTTGAAGGCCTTTGGGTGGGCGAGAACATCAGCTTCAAAGATTTGAAGTCTGTGTACCTGAGTTTTATCACCAGTTTTTTTGAGACTGACGCGCTTGAACTGCGCTTTCGGCCCAGCTATTTTCCATTTACTGAGCCTAGTGCCGAGATCGACATCATGTTTGAAACCGGGCCCCTGCAAGGCCGCTGGTTGGAGGTATCCGGCTCGGGCCAGGTGCACCCCCAAGTGATACGCAATATGGGCCTAGACCCGGAACGCTACATCGGCTTTGCCTTTGGCTCCGGTATCGATCGCCTGGCAATGCTGCGCTATAGCGTCAACGACTTGCGCATATTCTTCGAGGGCGATGTGCGCTTTTTATCCCAATTCGCCTGAGCCCTCCGGGCTTACGCGATGGATCTGATGTACCTTAGGTCACTAAACTTTTATGCAATTTCCTGAATCCTGGTTGCGCAGTTTTTGTAACCCGCCCCTGTCCACCCAAGCCTTGGCGCATACCTTGACTATGGCCGGCTTGGAGGTGGAGGAACTGCGCCCTGTGGCCCCGCCTTTTTCCCAAGTGGTGGTGGGTGAAATCATTGAAGCGGTGCAGCACCCCAATGCGGACCGTCTGCGTGTGTGCAAAGTCGATGTCGCCAGCGGCACGCTGTTGGAAATCGTTTGCGGTGCGCCCAATGCGCGTGTCGGCATCAAAGTGCCTTGCGCCATGGTGGGGGCCGAATTACCGCCCGGCGAGGACGGAAAACCATTTTTTATTAAGCTCGGTAAGTTGCGCGGTGTCGAAAGCCAGGGCATGTTGTGTTCGGCCAAGGAGCTGCATTTAGCCGATGACCACAGCGGCTTATTGGAGTTGAGCGCGGACGCGGTCCTCGGCCAGGACATCCGTCAGTGCCTCCATCTGGACGACACCTTGTTCACGCTGAAGCTCACGCCCAACTTGGCACATTGCCTCAGTGTGTACGGTGTGGCGCGGGAAGTCGCGGCGCTGACCGGTGCGCCATTGTTGCCCTTGGATGTGGCGCCTGTCGCTGTTAGCAACGACCAGGTGCTACCCGTGAAAGTGCTGGCTCCCGATTTGTGTGGCCGGTTTTCCGGCCGCGTGGTGCGCAAGCTCAACACCCAAGCCAAAACACCGACCTGGATGGTTGAGCGCCTGGCGCGTTGCGGTCAGCGCAGTGTCAGTGCTTTGGTCGATATCTCCAACTATGTGATGTTCGAGTCGGGTCAGCCCACGCACATCTTTGACCTGGACAAAATCGCCGGTAGCTTGACCGTGCGCTGGGGCCAGGTTGGTGAGAAGTTAGTTCTGCTAAATGGCAATACCGCCGAAGTGGATGATGCGGTAGGCGTTATTGCAGATGACGTGCAACTGGAGTCGCTGGCAGGCATCATGGGCGGCGCGGCCAGCGCGGTGTCTGACACGACCGACAGCGTATACGTCGAGGCAGCCTTCTGGTGGCCGCAATCCATAGCCGGGCGCTCGCGTCGCTTTAATTTTTCCACCGATGCAGGCCACCGCTTTGAACGTGGCGTAGATCCATCTTTGACTGTGCAGCACATCGAGCGCATCACGCAGCTGATCCTGGACATTTGCGGTACGCCCGACACCACCTGCGGTCCGGTCGACGACCAGACCTTGCGCTTGCCAGAGCCTAAGCCCGTGCAATTGCGTGTGGCACGCGCTGCTAAGGTCATCGGAATGCCCTTGACCCAGGCCGATTGCGCAGCGGCCCTGAGCCGCTTGGGGCTCGCCTTTAGCGAAACGCCCGGTATTTTGACCGTGACGCCGCCTTCCTATCGTTTCGACCTGCACATCGAAGAAGACCTGATCGAAGAAGTGGTGCGCATGATCGGCTTTGATCAGTTGCCCAACACGCCGCCGCGCGCACCGGTATTTGCCAAGGTCGGATCGGAAAGCCGGCGCAACCCGTTTGCCGTGCGGCGTCAGTTGGCCGCCTTGGCCTACCAAGAAACTATTAATTTCAGCTTTGTCGATGAGCGCTGGGAGCATGAGTTGGCCGGTAATGCCGACCCGGTGCGTTTGCTCAACCCGATTGCCAGCCAGATGAATGTGATGCGTTCGTCCTTGATCGGCTCCTTGGTGCAGGTGCTCAAGTTCAACCAGGACCGCAAGGCAGCGCGGGTTCGTATCTTCGAAGTGGGGCGTGTATTTTTCCGAGATCCTTCTGTGCAGGATGGTGATCTGACCGTGGCGGGCTTTCGCCAGCCTATGCGCGTAGCAGGCTTGGCCTGGGGTGGGGCCGACGCCTTGCAGTGGGGCCGCAAAGACAGCGACGTGGATTTCTTTGATGTCAAAGGCGATGTCGAAGCCTTGTTCACGCCAAGCGTGCCGCAATTTAGCGCGGCAGCGCACCCGGCGATGCACCCCGGACGCTGTGCCCAAGTGATGCTGGACGGCAAGGTAGTCGGCCATTTAGGCGAGTTGCACCCACGCTGGGTTCAGGCCTATGGCTTGACGCAGGCGCCCCAGGTGTTTGAATTGGAGTTGGAGGCTCTACTGCAAAGACCTATGCCGGTTTTCGAGCCGGTGGCACGCTTTCCTTCGGTACAGCGCGACCTGGCCATCATGGTCGCCGATGGCGTGCAACACGACGCCATCATGGCCGTGATTCATGCGGCGCCCACCCAGGGCTTGCTGCAGGATGCGCGCGTGTTTGATATCTACCGTCCGCAAGCCGATGCCGCAGGGCAGGGCGCGGGCGAACACAGTGTGGCTCTGCGCCTGACGCTGGGCAGCGCGCAAGCCACCTTGACGGAAGCGCAAATTGAAACTACTGTTGCGGCCGTTGTAGCCCAACTTGTATCCCGCTTGGGTGCCCGTCAGCGTGCCTGAGGCCGCTTTTTTTCATACTTGAACGCGCCAGACCCGGATACCTCCTATGCAAATTTCTGTTGACAGCCTTGAAACAGCGGCAGTGACCAAGGCCCATCTGGCCGATATGTTGTTTGACCAATTGGGTCTTAATAAGCGCGAGTCCAAGGACATGGTTGACGCATTTTTTGACCTAGTTTCTGCCCAGTTAGTCGATGGTACGGATGTGAAGATCTCCGGCTTTGGTAACTTTCAGATTCGCACCAAAGCGCCCCGTCCGGGTCGCAACCCGCGTACCGGCGAAGCCATCGCCATCGAGGCGCGCCGGGTCGTGACATTTCACGCCAGCCACAAGCTCAAGGACCAGATCCAGGCTGAACTTCTCGGGCAGTAAGGCGCCTCGCCTGCCTCGCGCTGTGCCGTGCGAATTACTTGTATTTCCTCATTGTGTTGTCCGCTAACTTAGAGTAATCTCTCGGCTTTTCCGCCTACCTTATTGATTTTCATGGAAAGCACGCTTCCATCCATTCCTGCAAAACGGTATTTCACCATTGGTGAGGTGGGGGATTTGTGCGGCGTAAAACCTCACGTACTGCGCTATTGGGAGCAAGAATTTACCCAACTTCGGCCCATGAAACGGCGCGGTAACCGGCGCTATTACCAGCACCATGAGGTGCAAATGATTCGAAAAATCCGGGATTTGTTGTACGAACAGGGTTTCACCATCAGCGGTGCGCGCAACAAGATGCAGGAAATCCAGGAGTTGGAACGCGACAAAAAACGCTCCGTTGAAACCCGCGCCGATGGTTCGGTAGAGAGTTTGCTTGACTTCCAATCGGAGCCTGCGGACCATTTTCAAGTGCCAGCGACGCTAAGCGATTCTCAATGGCAGCAAGTGCGCGATGAATTGCTAGAAATTCGAGCGTTTTTGGTCGTAGCCTGATACGGTCCCTCAAGTGGCGGAGGCTATAATCGCGGGCTTGATCGGTGTGTGGCGCAGCCTGGTAGCGCACTTGCATGGGGTGCAAGGGGTCGAAGGTTCGAATCCTTTCACACCGACCAAATGAATCAAGGACTCAGAGTAGAAATGCCCTGAGTCCTTTCTACTTTTTGCCTCCAGAATCATCCCTTGTCTTACTTCCTCGTAAAGCTTCGGATGGTTCGGTCCTATCAAATGCTCATCGCGTAGGGCGTCCCCCGCATAGCGTTTAGAAAATGAGTGGCAGCCGGTTTTGCTCGTAAACACTTCTGCCAATGCAATTCAAAGAACTCTGCAGACTATGTGTTGTACATTGGAGAGCATATTTGGCCATGTCTCGTTATAAGTAGCGGCGATAGACCGACCGCTGTGCTTGGACAGTCTGATTGACAGAAGACTCGCCGCTTTCGAGGCCTTGCAACAAAAATCGTAAAGAAAATGGCAGTAAAAATAGGAAATGATCTTTTTATCGTCGACAACAGCGATGAGGATTGGAAGGTTCTGAACTATCTGGCGGAATGGTCAGAAATTCCTCATAAATTTGACATTGCGACCGGGTATTTTGAAATCGGAGCCTTGCTGGCTCTTGATGGCAAGTGGCAAAAGCTGGATCAAGTCCGCATCCTGATGGGCGATGAGGTCACCAAACGCACCCATCGTGCATTGGCTCAAGGCCTCTCACGTGTCGGTCAATTGTTGGATCCGATCTGTCGTGCGGGAGTTGGGACATGCCCGCACCAGCCCGACGCTAAAGGCCGAGCTAGACAGTGCAATCCGACGGGCGGTGCAACGTGGCATTGCCACAAACACGGACGGTGTGCTGACTTTGTTGGTCAAAGACATCGACGGTTACGGCCGGGACCACCTCAAAGCCCAGCTTTTGGCCGCCATGCGTGCAGCGGGCGGCTCTTGCGCCAAAGCGGACGCGCCCACGCTGTTGGCCCGCGCCTTGGGCTTTGCGCGAACGGGCGCTGGCATTGCCGCAGTGGTGGACTCGCTGTTGCGCAGTCTGGTCAGAACTAAACAAGTGGAGTCTAGGGCAGGGCAGATTCGAGTTCTTCGGCAGAAGGCTTGAACAAAGGGAGTGTGTAATGAGTGAACCGGAAAGCAATCCTGAGGGTCGTGTGGCGCTGTTTCAAAGCCGCGAAATCCGCCGCGCGCTCCACAACGATGAGTGGTGGTTCGTCATCACCGACATCATTTCCGCGCTGACGGATGCCGCCGATCCGTCGGACTATTGGAAAAAGATGCGTAGGCGCGACCCCGATTTGAGCCTGGATAGCCAAGGGGGGGGGCAAATTGACCCCCCCCTTGCTCTGGCATTTGATACAGCGGGTGGACGCCAAAAAATCCAGTGCTGGAATACGCAAGGCATTTTCCGCCTGATCCAATCCATCCCCAGCCCGAAGGCCGAGCCGTTCAAACGCTGGCTGGCCAAGGTAGGCAAAGAACGCCTGGACGAGATCGAAAACCCCGAGCTGGCCATGGGCCGGATGCAAGAGCTTTACGAGAAAAAGGGCTACCCCAAGGAGTGGATCGACAAGCGCCTGCGCGGCATTGCGGTGCGCCAGGACCTGACCGACGAGTGGAAGCAGCGCGGGGTGACCAACAGCCAGGAATTCGCCATCCTTACCAACGAAATCATGCACGGCACCTTTGCGCTAAAGGTGGACGAGTACAAGCAGGTGAAAGCGCTGGCGCGGGAGAACCTGCGCGACCACATGACCGACATCGAGCTGATCCTGACCATGCTGGCCGAGGCAACGACTACAAAGCTGCACCGCGACCGCGATTCGGTGGGCATGGCACCGCTCAAAAAGGATGCCAAAGATGGCGGCGCAGTAGCGGGGCGCACGCGCAAGGATATTGAGAAACAGAGTGGTCAACCCGTTATTTCGTCAGCAAACTTCAAACAGTTGGCGGTCAAAAAAGCCAAAAAAATCAAAGGTAGCGAAAACTGATTATGACCACAGATGCACTTTTCTGTTCGCTGTCGCCATTGCGCATTGCCGAGTCAATTCGATCAGCCCAACGCGCAGTCTGCTACGCCGCACCGGGCATCCAATTGGATTTGGCGCAGGCCATGGTGGAAACGGCGGGTCGGTTAGGCAAAGAAATGCTGACCGTGAGTCTGGATTTTGACGACCGCGTCATGCGCATGGGTTACGGCGATATTGGCGCGGTGACCTTGTTGCTTGACGCTGGCATTTCGGTAAACAGTTCGC
>CAMDHL010000100.1 GCA_945898105.1 Comamonas sp. lk
GGGCACTGCGGCTGATTTAATCAAGCTCAGTATGGTGCAAGTGCAACGCGCGCTCGATGCGGGCGGCTATGGCACCCGCATGATCATGCAGGTGCATGATGAATTGGTTTTCGAAGTGCCGCAGACCGAAGTGCAATGGCTGCTTACCGAAATTCCACGCCTCATGGCTGGGGTGGCGCAACTAAAAGTGCCACTATTGGCCGAGGTGGGCGTGGGACCTAATTGGGACCAGGCGCATTAAGCTTTGGTGAAAACACCGGCAGATGCTTTGCGCACCAAATCGCATTAGCGTTAGGGCGATAAATGCATGGGCCAGTCTGTTGCACAATAGTCGCCCTAAGGAAGCGCTGGCCGGGTAAGGCCAGCCCAGGCCTCTTTTCAGGCTGCGCCCAGACCCTCCACCCCAAATCCACACCATCAAGATGCAGCACAGGCCAGATCAGAATGCCCCAACGGCGCAGCTTCCTTTTAGCGCTGCGGCGGAGCCGACGGCTTTAAGCTCGTCGGTGCATACGAAGGGCGAGGGCCTGCTATGCGGTGAGCTACCGAACTGCTTTGAAGCCAAGGGCGTAGCCCCGCAAGGCCAAATACAAAAGGACTTGGTGTGATTGTTTTTGCGATTTTGGTCGGAACGCTATGCGCAGGCATAGGCAGCGTGTGGGTCGCGGCGGCGCTCAGCTTTGGTTTACTGGCACGCTATACCCAGCACATGCTCAGTATGGCGGCGGGTGCTTTGCTGGCCACGGCGTTTATGCATTTGCTGCCCGAAGCCTTTGAAAGCCAGGTAGGCGCACATGATTTATTCATGACATTGCTGATAGGTCTGGTGTTTTTCTTTCTGCTGGATAAAGCAGAACTCTGGCATCACGGACACGAACACGGTGCGCACGCCCATAGCCACGCTTCCCATGGACATACCCAAGTGACCGGTCACGGCCACGAACATGCGACGCAACAGGATTCGGGTCAAAGCCATACGGGCGGCAGCTGGGCGGTGCTGGCCGGCGACAGCGTGCATTGTTTTGGCGATGGCGTGTTAATTGCCTCGGCCTTTATGGCCGATTTGCGCTTGGGAATGATCGCCTCGGTTGCAGTGTTGGCTCACGAAGTGCCCCACCACATGGGCGATTTGGTGGTTTTACGCGCAGGCGCCACAGACCGTCAGGCCGCCCTTGTTAAGGTGTCGATTGCAGGTTCGGTCACCGCGCTGGGTGGTTTATTGGGTTACTGGTTGGTGGCGCAGTTGCAGGACTATTTGCCTTTCTTCCTTGTCGTCGCGTACAGCAGCTTTATCTATGTGGCCCTGGCTGATTTGATTCCTCAATTGCAAAAACGACTGAGCGGCTGGCAAACCGCTACGCAGATCACCTGGCTGCTGGCCGGTATTGGGCTAGTGACGGCAGTTAGCGGCATGGCGCACGCGCATTGAGGTCAAAGCGCACTGCGCAAGCACCTTGTGGGACCGCCGCCCGAATGCCCTTGATCGCAAAAGCGCTTGCCGGCATGGGGGAAAATAAATGCTTTTTGGGGGCGCCTAGCCCCATAAAGGCTTTTTTTAGCCCTTGCGATCCGTTTTTTATTTAATGACCATGCATTTCACGCGCCATGTACGCCGCTTGCCTTTGGGGCTTGCCAGCTTTTTCAGCGTACTGCTTTTAGCGGCCTGCGCCTTGCCTCAGCAACCAGTGGCTAAGGTGGCCACTCCGGTGGCGCAATGGCAAGCGCCCATGCCTTACGAGGGGCAAATTCGCGCGCTGCGCGACTGGTGGCAAGCGCAGGAAGATCCGGCTTTGTTGCGTTTGCAGGACGCAGCACAGCAGGCCAGCCCGAATTTGCAGCAGGCTTTGGCCCTCATTTCACAGGCACGCGCTAGCAGTAGTTCCGCACGTGCCACCATGCTGCCCCAAGTCAATGCTGGGGTGGCGGCAAGTCGCGGCGAGAACCAAGCTGATATTGGGGTCGTTAGCACCATCGGAGCTTCGATACAGGCCAGCTGGGAGATTGATCTGGTTGGAGCCAACAAAGTATTGCGCGATGGCGCTCAGGCGCAATTGCAGGCCAGCCAGGCCCAATGGCATGAGGCTCGGGTTTCACTGGCGGCAGAGGTTGCACATGCCTACTACGGTGCGCGTGCGTGCCAGGCCTTGGCCGACAACGACCGGCGCATCAGTATTTCATTTGAAGAAAGTTTGCGTTTCTCAGGCCAATTGCTGTCAGCCGGTATGGTGCCTGCCTCGCAAGTTTCTTTGGCGCGGGCAGCCCTTGCCGATGCGCGAACCCGGCTTGCGCAGCAAACGTCCCAATGCGAGATGGGTGTCAAAGCCTTGGTCGCCTTAACGGCATTGCCCGAGTCGCAAGTGCGCAGCCTGATTGCGCCTTCGGAACTCCGTATGCAAGAGACCGCTGGGTTTGCCGTCACCAGCATCCCCGCTCAAACCTTGGCACAGCGCCCCGATGTATTTGCGGCTGAACGCGAGGTCTACAAAGCCTCGGCGCAGGTGGCTGGCGCGCAGGCACAGCAATGGCCGCGTTTGACTTTGGGCGGCTCGGTGGGCCCCACGCAAATCAGCATGGCCGGCGCGGACAAATACCTGACCAGCTGGTCTTTGGGGCCGCTGTCGCTGTCGGTGCCGGTGTTTGATGCCGGCCAGCGTTTGGCCAATATCGATGCGGCTAAGTCTAATTTTGATAGCAAGGTGGCGATGTACCAGGCCAGCGTGCGCAATGCGGTACGTGAAGTGGAAGAGGCATTGCTGCAATTGCAGCTGAACGATGCGCGTAGCGAACAGGCACAGCGTAGCCTGGCCAGCATGGAACAGGTCTTTAAATCTGCACAAACGCGTATGCGCCAAGGCATGCTTAGCGGCCTTGAACTTGAGGAGTCGCGCCGCGGTTGGTATGCCGCCCAGTCGTTTGTGGTGGCCTTGCAATGGGAGCGTCGCCGCGCTTGGGTCGCTCTGTACCGCGCTGCCGGTGGCGGCTGGGATAGCGCGCAAACCGAGCAGGGTCCTGCTTCGGTGTTGGTGCCCGAGAGCGATCCAAAACTGAATTGAAATCGAAAGAACTGAAGGTATGACAGTGTTTAATTTGAATCGCGAAAGGGCCGCCGTTGGAAGATCTGGCCATTGGCTCACCAGTGCCCTGGCAGCTTGTTTATTTCTTTCTTCCACCGTCGCCGCGCTTGCGGCCGAACCAGCTACACCTGGCAAACCGGTGCTTACGGTCACGTCCACACGCGTGCAGAAATCCACCTTGCCACTAACACTACAGGCCAATGGCAATGTGGCCGCGTGGCAGGAGGCCAGTGTTTCTGCAGAAGTCGGGGGCATGCGCATTTCTGACTTGCTGGTCAATGTGGGTGATGTAGTGAAAGCCGGCCAGCTAATGGCGCAGCTATCCACCGACAGCGTGCGGGCCGATGTGGCGCTGGCGCGCGCGCAATACGCGGAGGCACAGGCCGCGGCGCTGGAGGCCGCCATGAATGCAGATCGCGCTCGGGCATTGCAAAACGATTCGGCTCTAAGTGGGCAGCAGATCAGCCAAATGCTCAATGCCGAACAAATGGCCAAGGCGCGACTGGAGGCAGCCAAGGCCGCCGTGGACAGCCAATTGCTGCGCCTGAAACACACCCAAATTCTGGCACCCGATAGCGGCACCATCATTGCGCGCAATGCGGCACTGGGCGCGGTGGTAGCGCCGGGCAGCGAGCTTTTTCGCCTGGTCCGGAAAAGCCGACTGGAATGGCGCGCCGAGGTAACTGCGTCTGAGTTTTCGCGCATCTTGCCCGGCGCTGCTGCGCGTGTAACGTCCCCTGGTGGTGGTCAGTGGCAGGGCCGGGTACGGTTACTGGCCCCGACCATGGATGCACAAAGCCGGGTTGGATTGGTATATGTGGATTTGCTTGGCCCTGCGGATAAAAGTGCGATTGCGCTGAAGCCCGGGATGTATTTGCCAGGGGAATTTGTGTTGGGGCAAACGCCGGCATTGACGGTAGCGCAACAAGCGGTGGTGGTACGTGATGGTTTTAGTTATTGCTTTCGCTTGCAGCCCGATGGTCGGGTAACACAAACCCGTATCAACACCGGCAGGCGTGCCAGCAGTGCGTCGGGGCCGGTTATTGAGGTGCTCGATGGTTTGGAAGCGGATGCCCAGGTAGTCGCTTCAGGTGCTGGCTTTTTGCGCGATGGAGATACCGTGAAGGTGGCGCCTGCATCCGCTAATGCGGCCGCCGCCTCCAAGCCCGCGGCTAGCGCTGCACAATAAGGGGCGCCTGTGAACTTTTCGGCGTACTCCATTAGGAATCCAATCCCGGCGATCATGCTTTTCGCCTTGCTCACGCTGGCAGGCTTGCTAGCGTTTCGGGGCAGCGTGGTGCAGGATTTTCCGGATATTGAATTGCCCATCGTCACGGTGGAAGCGGGTTTGCCCGGCGCGGCCCCAGCGCAAATGGAAACTGAGGTGGCGCGCAAGATTGAAGACGCAGTCGCTACCCTGGCCAGTGTAAAAAACGTTTACACCACGGTGCTGGACGGCAGCGCGGTGGTGACGGTGGAGTTCGTGCTCGAGAAGCCGATCAACGAAGCCGTCAATGAAGTACGTGATGCAGTCGCCAGTGTGCGTGCCGATTTACCTTCCGAATTGCGTGATCCATCCGTTACCAAGGCCTCCACCGCTGGGCGTGTGGTGCGTACTTATACGGTGCAGGCCTCGGGCAAGGCGGGCATGCAAGTGCGCGACGATGAAGCCATCAGCTGGTTTGTAGATAACACAGTCAACAAGCGACTGCGTGGCGTGCCCGGCGTGGGCGCTGTGAAGCGCTTGGGCGGGGTCTATCGCGAGGTACGCGTGGAGCTGGATACCGCGCGTATGGCGGCGCTCGGTGTGTCGGCTTTGGATGTGTCACGTCGCCTCAAAATCGTGCAAGTCGAGGCGCCTGGCGGTCGTGGTGATGTGAGTGGTGCCGAGCAATCGGTGCGCACCATTGCCACGGTGCAAAGCGCCCAAGAATTGGCCCAGCTGGACTTGCCTTTGCCGGACGGACGCCATGTGCGCCTAGAGCAAATCGCCAAGGTACTGGATACGGTGAGCGAAGCCCGCGCGATTGCTACCCAGGACGGCGCCAAAGTCGTGGCCTTTGAAATATTCCGAAGCAAAGGTGCCAGCGAAGTGGCAGTGGCCGAAGGCGCACGCCTGGTGGTGGCCACGTTACAAGAAGAAAACCCGGACTTGCGTATCGAGGCGATTATTGACAACGCAGAGCCGGTACAAGAAAACTTCAAAGGTTCTATGGAGCTGCTCTATGACGGCGCGCTCTTGGCGATCCTAGTGGTATGGCTGTTTCTACGCGATTGGCGCGCCACCTTTGTGGTGTCCACCGCCTTGCCGTTGTCGGTGATTCCGACCTTCCTGGGTATGAAGTATTTCGGCTATACGCTTAACACCGTCACGCTTTTATCGCTAGCTTTGGTAGTAGGTGTGCTGGTCGATGACGCGATCGTAGAGATTGAAAATATCGCCCGACATTTGCGGATGGGAAAGTCGCCGTTTCAGGCGGCGATGGAGGCGGCTGACGAAATCGGCATGGCCGTGATCGCTACTACGTTTGCGTTGGTAGCGGTGTTTTTGCCAACGGCATTTATGGGTGGTGTGCCGGGGCTATTTTTCAAGCAATTCGGCTGGACTGCGGTGCTGGCGATTTTGGCCTCGCTCATGGTGGCGCGCCTGCTCACGCCCATGATGGCCGCTTATATCTTGCGGCCCGCGCGAATGGCCGATGGTGCACCGGTGTTGGTGGAGCCGCCAGACGGTCCCATCATGCTCGCTTACTTGCGCGTGATGCAATGGTGCTTGCGCCATCGCCTAGTCACTGCCATCGGAGCTGGTTTGTTTTTTGTCGGCTCAGTGTCTTTGGTGGGCTTGCTGCCGACAACCTTTATTCCACCCGGCGATAGGGGGCAGACGCAGGTCACCATAGAGTTAGCTCCTGGCAGCACGCTAGCCGAGACCCAAAAAATTGCAGAGCAAGCGCGCAAAGAGATTGCTGGCATAGAGCACGTCGTCAGCATTTTTAGTTCGATTGGCGGCGGCTCTAGCGGTGATGCCTTTGCACCCGGCGCGGCAGCCGAAGCCCGTCGCGCGGTGCTTACGATTAGCGCTGTACACCGCAACGAGCGCAAAGAAAGCATGCAGGACATTGACGCCCAAATCCGGACTCGCATGGCCGAAATTCCGGGCGCTCGGTTTAACGTGGGGTCGCCCGAGACCGGCGGTAAGCTGCAATTGGTACTTAAAAGTGAAGACCCTGCGGCGCTGATGCAAGCGGCCCAGTTGGTGGAGCGGGACCTGCGCAGCCTTAAGGGCATTGGCAATATCAATTCCAGCGCCTCGCTGGTGCGTCCTGAAATCATTGTGCGCCCCGATAACGCGCGCGCCGCTGATTTAGGTGTCACTGCGGCCAGTATTGGCGAGACGGTGCGTGTGGCTACTGCCGGTGACTACGACACGGCACTTTCCAAGCTAAACCTGGCGCAGCGCCAGGTGCCCATTCGTGTGAAGCTGCCCGACGCAGTGCGCGCCGACTTGGCGTCAATCGGCCGCTTAACCGTTCCGGGTAAAAACGGCCCCGTGATGTTGGCGCAAGTGGCTGACATTCGCATGGACAGCGGGCCGGCGCAGATTAGTCGCCTCAACCGCAACCGCAACGTGATCCTGGAAGTGGAGTTGGGTAAGCGCACTTTGGGGGAGGTCAATACGGAAGCGCGGGCCTTACCCAGCCTGGCCAATTTGCCGCCCGGTGTGGCGATTGCCGAGCTAGGCGATGCCCAGGAAATGCAAGCCTTGTTTGCCAGCTTTGGTATTGCCATGCTGATCGGTGTGCTGTGTATTTACGGCGTGCTGGTGCTTTTGTTTAAAGACTTTTTACAGCCGGTCACGATTTTGGCGGCACTGCCTTTGAGCATTGGCGGCGCATTTGTGTTGCTGCTGATTACCGGTCGCGCTCTGTCGATGCCCACCATGATCGGGCTCATCATGCTGATGGGTATCGTCACTAAAAACTCTATTTTGTTGGTGGACTACGCGGTGCTGGCACGCCAGGCAGGCATGGAGCGTTTTGAAGCGCTGGTCGATGCCTGCCGCAAACGCAGCCGCCCGATTGTGATGACCACCATCGCCATGGGTACCGGCATGCTGCCTCTTGCGATAGGCTGGGGCGCGGACCCTAGCTTTCGCTCTCCGATGGCGATTGCGGTGATTGGCGGTTTGATTACCTCTACCTTGCTGAGTTTGTTGGTGGTGCCGGCGGTGTTTACCTATATTGATGATCTAGAAGGCTGGCTCAAGCGCATGTTGGGCAGATTGCGCAAGGGGCACAATGCGCCAACGCCTGAATTCGAACGAAC
>CAMDHL010000101.1 GCA_945898105.1 Comamonas sp. lk
TCGACAAAACGCCGGCCCGGTTTGGGCTCCAGGCGCGCAATCAGCGCAATCGCTTCGCGCACCAAGCTGTCGCTGCCGACGCCAATTTGCACCAAACGTTTGATGTCGCGCCGCGCCAGCAAGTCCAGAGGCTGCTGGCAAACACGCAAAGACACTTCCAGCACCTCTACGCGGTGGCGCAGGATCGCTGTATCGTCGTCATCATCTGCTGGGTCTACTGGGTAATCGTCTTCGTCCAGCTCGGCGCGGCTGCTGGCCAAAAGGGCGGCAATTTGCAAGCGCAAGCATTCGCCCAAATCGCGTGCGCCCACGCCTACCGGGTCTAGGCTGTGCAACAGGCCCAGCGCCACGGTGAAGTGGTGCACCAAGTCTTCCACCTGCTCATAGTCGTCGCCTGCCAAGCCTTGGGCCAGGCTTTCTAAAGTGTCTTCCAGGTAGCCGTCGTCGTTGAGTGATTCAATCAAAAAGCGCAGCGCTGCCTGGTCGCTATCGCTCAGGCGCAGACGCAGCGCCTGGCGGTGCAAATGCGCTTGTAGAGATTCTTGCACCCGCGCCAGTTCGGTAGCGTCTTTGTCCTCGTCATCGCCCAGGTTGTTGGACTTGGCTTTGGCATCGCCGCCCCATTCGCCGTCGTCGGGGGTGGTTTCGGTGGTGCCATCGCCTTCCCAGCTGATGGCATCGTCGCCGCCAGGTTCGGCAGACAGCGGCGTTGCGTCTTCGTCGCGGGTGCTTTCGCTGGAGGTGGTGCTGCTGTAGTCGCTGACTGTCGGGCTGGGCGCTTCGCTCAGGCGGTCGCCCTGGCTGACCAAGCTGTCGACTTGTTCTAAACCGAACTGCTCGCGCTCGGCAGCTTCATGGTCGAGCTCAAGAAAGGGATTAGCTTCGAGCATTTGCTCGATTTCTTGTGACAACTCGAGGGTAGAGAGCTGCAGTAGTCGTATGGATTGCTGCAGCTGCGGCGTCAGCGCCAGATGCTGCGAGACGCGTAGCGACAGGCCTTGTTTCATAGCGCTCGCCCGCCCTTTTGGCGTATCGAATAAGTGCACACGCCTTGCTCTACGCGGCAGGGCATAGGCTTTTTACAGGTGCTTGTATGCGCGGATACCACGGGCTTACATCCTGAAGTTTTCACCCAGATAGACGCGCCGCACATCAGCGTTCTCGACTATCTCGGAGGGCAAGCCTTCGGCCAGCACACGCCCCTCGCTGATGATGTAGGCATGGTCGCAAATACCCAGTGTTTCGCGTACGTTATGGTCTGTGATCAGTACGCCTATGTTGCGACTTTTCAGAAAACTAATGATCCGCTGGATCTCGATCACCGCAATCGGATCGATGCCTGCGAAGGGTTCATCGAGCAGGATGAAGCGTGGTCGCGTCGCCAAAGCACGGGCAATTTCGACGCGCCTGCGCTCACCGCCCGAGAGCGCCAATGCGGACGAAAAACGCAGGTGCTCGACGCGCAAGTCCTCCAGCAAACCGGTTAGCCGTGACTCGATTTCAACTTTGGACAAAGCTTTGCCATTGGCGTCGCGCTGCAACTCCAATACTGCACGCACATTTTCTTCCACGTTGAGTTTGCGGAAGATGGATGCTTCCTGCGGCAAATAGCCTAAACCCAAGCGCGCCCGCCGATGGATGGGCATGTGTTCGATGCTTTGGCCGTCAATCGTGATGGTGCCGGCGCTTGCGCGCAGCAGGCCGACGATCATGTAGAAGGAGGTGGTTTTTCCAGCACCATTGGGGCCTAATAATCCCACCACTTCGCCGGTGCGCAAAGACATGGACACGTCTTTGACAACTTTGCGGCTACCGTAAGATTTTTGCAGTTGCCGGGCTTCAAGTAAGCCGACCGCTGTGGGCGCATCGGATGGCAATGCGGCTTTAGGGTTTGCCGGAGCCAGCACAGCGCTCGAATCCCATCGCATGGCTATTTGCTCGCAGCCGGCGTTGCATTGCGCGCCGGTGCGTTACTGCCTGCTTCACTGCTTTCGGGTTTGGGTGTCATCACGGCACGTACCCTGCCGCCCGTGTTGGCGCCAGCCACACTGCCATCGACGTTGAATTTTTCAGTATTGTTGTCGTAATGAATCAGCGCGCCGGTCACTTCGTCGGCCAAGGTGCTGCCGCGGTAGCGGCGCATCACGGCGTTGGTTTCCAGGCGCACCGTGTCGGCTTTGCCGTCGTAGATAAGAGTTTCAGCTTCACCTTCGATGAATTCGTCCAGCGCTTCACGCTTCTGCCTGAAAAATGCGCGCTCCTTGGGCGTACCAGTCGCGTTGCCGGTCTGGCGTCCCGCCGCATCCTGACGCACTTCAAGCCGAGCGGCGCGCATCACAATCGTGCCTTTGGTCAAAAACACCTTGCCGGTAAAGACAGTGACCTGTTGGGCATCGTCGTAGCGCATGTTGTCTGCTTCAATATTCATCGGCTTGTTGCGGTCGGCCTTCTCAGCCCATACGGCTTGGCTCAGGCTGGCGGCGATGACGAGCGGGAAAAGAAAGCTTGATTTCATAAAGGCACGAAAATTGCTGAAAGCATTAATCGTGCATTCTATCCAGCACTTTTCAGAAAACCCCCGATCCCCGGGGCCGTCAGGCAAAGAAGTTTGCGGCTTACCCAAGCCGTGGTTCTGCCTCAGGCGCGGCGCGCGCTGACATCCTGTATGAGCGTTTGCACCACCAAAAGGGCGCGCTCCATGCTGCCGGCCATGCTGCCATCGGTATAAAACTGGCCGGCTACGCCAAGCGCCGGGACCCCCTCCACGTTGTATGCTTTTTGCAACTGTGATCCCTTTTGGGCCTTGGTCACCACCCCGAAAGAGTTGTACTGCGTCAGAAATTTAGCCTGGTCCACACCGTTTTTACCCACCCATTCCACGATCGCCTCGCCTTTGGATAAGTTGAGCTTCTCCACATGGATGGCCGCGAACACCTTGTTGTGTAATTTGTCTAGTAGCCCCATGGATTCCAGCGTGTAGAAAAGGCGCTGTTGCGGCACAAAGCTGTCATTGAAGGCCACCGGAACCCGGCGAAAGGCTACGTTTTTGGGTAGTTTTTTGACCCATTCCGACAGACCGGGTTCAAACGCATTGCAATGCTGGCAGTTGTACCAAAAGAACTCGACAACCTCCACCTTCCCCGCCGGTGCTTCCACCGGAGCCCGGGTCTGCAGGACTTGGTAGTCAGTTCCGGCGACGGGCTTTTTGAATTGGGCTATCGCCACAGCAGGTGCCAGCAAGGTCAAAAGGCCCGCGAGAGTTTGTTGCTCGAAATTACGTCGTGTGAAATTCATAGGTGCTCCGCGTCACTAGATATTGCATCGTGAAAATTAGGTAAGTTAGCGCTGTACTTTGACAAGTACGGTATCTACTCCGGATTTATCCAACTTTTCTTTGGCGCGCTCGGCGTCTTCGATTTTTTCAAACGGGCCCACCCGGACGCGAAAGATAGGGCGACCATTTTGCTCGCGCTCGGTGACTGACGCATCAATGCCCGTGAGTGACAGTTTGGCGCGTTGGCCTTGTGCATCGTCAACTGAACGGAAGGCGCCGACCTGCACAAAATAAGTGATTTGGACCGTGCCCGGAGGGCCGGCTTTGGCGTTGGCCAAGGCGCCGAGCGGGTCCGCGGCGGGTGGTGCAGCCGCTGGCAAGGGTGCGGGGACGATTGCAGGCGTAACCGGAGCCGTGGGCGCTTGCGCTGCCGTGGCATCGGTAGGGGCTTCGGGCGCTGCCGATGCTTTGCTTGCCGGTTTGCCACTAATTAGCGCGTTGGGATCCCAGTCTTTATTTTTCTTGGCTTCTGCCTCGTTTTGGTCCGCGCCTCGCGTTTGCCCCTTGTTCATAAATGGAAGCGGAACTTTGGTGACATAAAAGGCCACTCCCATGGCAATGCCCAGGCCGACCACCAGTCCCAATACAAAACCTAGAAAGGTTCCGCCGCGTTGTTTTTGCATGTCTTGTTGCCTTGAATAATTACATTTTGCGCGGTGCGCTCACGCCTAGCACCGCCAGCCCATTGTGCAGCACCTGTGCTGTCGCTGCCACCAAGGCCAGCCGCGCCAGGCGCACCGGTTCTTCATCCACCAGGATGCGCTCGGCATCGTAATAGCTGTGGTAGCAGGCGGCCAGCTCACGAAGGTAAAAGGTCACATCGTGCGGCGCAAAGTCTTGTGCGGCGGCGCTCAGCATGTCGGGGTATTTCGCCATCAGGAGCATAAGTGCCTGGGCTTGTGGACTGGCCAACGGACTAAGGTCTGTTGTAGCCAGTTGTGCTGTGTCACCACCCCAGGCCGCCAGTACGGAGCAAATGCGCGCATGCGCATACTGCACGTAATAGACCGGGTTGTCGTTGTTTTTGGCCACCGCCAGGTCGACGTCAAAGGTGTATTCGGTATCGGGCTTGCGACTGAGCAGAAAAAAGCGTACCGCATCGGCGCTGGTCCATTCAATCAGGTCGCGCAGGGTGACATAGCTGCCTGCGCGTTTGGAAATTTTCACTTCCTCGCCGCCCCGCACCACTCGCACCATGGTGTGCAGCACATAGTCCGGGTAGCCTTGCGGAATGCCTACGCCCGCTGCTTGCAAACCGGCTCGCACGCGGGCGATCGTGCCGTGGTGATCGGTGCCCTGGATGTTGACAACCTTGCTAAAGCCGCGCTCCCATTTTGCGATGTGGTAAGCCACGTCCGGCACAAAATAGGTATAGCTGCCGTCGCGCTTTTTCATCACGCGGTCTTTGTCGTCGCCGTAGTCGGTGGAGCGCAGCCACAAGGCGCCATCTTGCTCGTAGGTCTTGCCGGCTGCTTGCAGTTTTTCCACTGCGGCTGCTACCCGCCCGCTGGTGTACAAACTGCTTTCCAGGTAGTAGTTGTCAAAGTGCAGGGAAAAGGCCTTGAGATCCAAGTCCTGCTCGCGACGCAAATAGGCCACGGCAAATTCGCGGATGTTGTCCAGGTCTTCAATATCTCCGCTGGCGGTGAATTGCCGGTCATCAGACACCACGGATTTACCCGCCTTGAAGTCCTCAGCAATATCGGCGATGTAGTCGCCGTTATAAAAAGCTTTGCTCGCCGGGTCCTCAGGATCGGTGGGCCAGCCCTTATCGCCCGGACGCATGCCGCGTGCGCGCAGCTGCGTGCTGGTGGCCAGGGTGTTAATTTGCACACCGGCGTCGTTGTAATAAAACTCGCGATACACGTCCCAGCCTTGGGTTTGCAGCAAGTTGCAAATCGCATCGCCTAACGCCGCCTGACGGCCATGGCCCACATGCAAAGGTCCGGTCGGGTTGGCGGACACAAATTCCACCAATACCCGCTGAGCGTTGGCAGCTTGCTGGCCAAAGCCCGCTGTGGTTTGCAAAATTTCCCGCACTACCTGTTGCTTTGCGGCCGGGCGTAGGCGCATATTGATAAAGCCTGGACCGGCGATGTCAATGTCTTGTACCCACTGCACAAACGCTGATTGCGCAAGCAGCAGGGCGCGCAATTGCTCGGCGACCTGGCGTGGATTGCTTTTCAGGGGTTTGGCCAATTGCATGGCGGCGGTGCTGGCGAAGTCGCCATGGGCGGCGACTTTGGGTGACTCAAGAGCTGCTTGGCTGCCTGCGCCGGGGAGCAGGGTTTCCAGCGAAGCGGCCAGCGCTGCCAGAAGTTCGGTTTTGACGGAAGGCATGGCCGCGATTTTAGGGTGCGGCCTGCGCCATGCCGCCGTTTGCGGCCAATTGCCCGTCTCGGCACTTGTGCTGCATCAAGCTAAGGGGGTACACAGAAGGCTGTTCGC
This sequence comes from Comamonas sp. lk, assembly GCA_945898105.1. Taxonomy (GTDB): domain Bacteria; phylum Pseudomonadota; class Gammaproteobacteria; order Burkholderiales; family Burkholderiaceae_C; genus Allorhodoferax. The sequence continues at coordinate 5,783 of CAMDHL010000101.1, forward strand.
GTGAGATGTAGCACGGGCGTTGTATGCTGGCCTCTTAGCCGGTTTTTACCTTGCGGCACCTTCGCAAGGTGGTGCAAAGACAGCGGCGCGCGCAAAGGCCCGCATCGCGTATTTGATTTCTAGAAAGTTCAGACCATGGGCAAATCCATCCTTATTACCGGCGCGGGCACGGGTATCGGCCACGACGTCGCATTTGTCCTCGCCGCACGCGGCCATCAAGTGCTCGCTACCACCATCAATGAAGAACAGGCCCAAGCCTTACGCCAGGAATGTGCTTCGCGCGCCGTCGCCATGGATGTGTTCAAACTAGACATCACCAGCGCGCAAGACCGCGCGCTGATCGCTGAGCGGGATGTCGATGTGTTGGTCAATAACGCCGCCCTGGGCGAATCGGGTTCATTGGCTGAAGTGGACATGGACCGGGTGCGTCGCATTTTTGAGGTGAATTTGTTTTCCACCTTAGCGCTCACGCAAGTGGCACTGCGCGGCATGATTAACCGTCAGCGTGGCACGGTGGTGTTTATCAGTTCGATAGCCGGGCGTGTGCCTTTTCCTTTTGTGATGCCCTATTCCATGACCAAGTTCGCGCTATCGGCCGCCGCAGCGGGCTTGCGCGCCGAAATGGACCAGCTGGGCAAAGGCATTTCGGTGTGCGTGGTCGAGCCTGGCGCCATCCACACCGGCTTTAACCAAAGCATGACTGCGAGCAAATACGCCTGGATGGGCCCGGATTCTTACTTTCATGACCAGAAAGAAAAAATGCAGGCCGAAGAAAAGCGTACCTTCAGCTTTTTAGAAGCCAAAACTACAGATTCGGTGGTCGCGGCGATAGTGAAAGCGAGCGAAGCCAAGCGTCCGCGCCTGCGCTATGTGGCGCCGTGGATACAAGGTTTTGGCGTGCGCTTGGCGCGTATTTTCGGCGTGTAGATGCTTCAGTAGGCGGTCTATCCAGCACGGTTTATGCAGGCGCCGGGTGGTTTGAGGGGGCGCGGGGCGCTTGGATAATTTAGCGCGCTACCAAGGCAGGCTAAGTGCAATGCCCACGAACACCGCAAAGCCTAGCCAATGGTTTTGCCTGAAGGCGGTAAAGCAGTTGTCACGCTCGCGCAAGCGTATCAGTCGGTAATGCCACAGCGATTGTGCCGCTGCCACCGCCAGCCCGGCGATCCATGCGGGATAGCTTAGGGACTGCGCCAGCAAGAGGCCCCAGATGCCGAGGTAAGCGGCATAAAAAACCATCACCGCCGCTACGTCCCAGCGCCCCAGGGTGATGGCCGAGGTGCGTATGCCGATGTGCAGATCGTCATCTCGGTCCACCATGGCGTATTCGGTGTCATAGGCCAGCACCCAAAACAAATTGCCTACAAGCAGCAGCGCAGCCGTCCAGGGCACTGCGCCTTGCACTGCGCTGTAAGCCATGGGGATGCCAAAGCTGAACGCCACGCCCAGCACCGCCTGCGGCATGGATACGACGCGCTTGGCATAGGGATAAGCCACCGCTACTGCAAGCGCCGCAAATGATAGGTAGATGGTGGCCGTATTGGTCGTTAGCACCAAACCAAAAGCCAA
>CAMDHL010000102.1 GCA_945898105.1 Comamonas sp. lk
ACCGTGGCCGCCGAGCGGCATAGCTGCACCGTGCGGCACTGCCCTCGCTTTCGGGACTGCAGCTATTACCAAGCGCGCAACCGACTGGCCGAAGCGCAGGTGATCGTCGCCAACCACGATCTGGTGCTGGCCTCGCTGGGTATGAAAACGCTACCCGAGCTAAACAATTGCCTGCTAGTTTTTGACGAGGCACACCACCTACCCGCAGTCGCTTTGGACCAGTTCAGTAGCGCCATGGAACTGGCTAGCCTGCGCTGGCTGGACCGCTTACCCAAGGTCTTGCAAGACGTCAGCAGCACGCTGCAACTGGATCTGGATCCGGACGTGAGCACCGTCAGCAGCCAGCTCAAAGCCACGCTGACCCAATTGGCCCGCATGGTGCTTGACCTGGTGCATGCCAGCACCCAGGGGCAGGACGGAACGCTGCGCTTTGCGCATGGCATGCTGCCCGAGGCATTGGGCGAGCCGTTGGCACTGGTGCTGGCCCAGGCCACCGGATTAGCACAGGCGCTGGACGCGCTAGGCGCGCAGATTAAACAGATCGGCAAGGACGACCCGATGCAAGCGCTGCAATGCAGCCAGCAATATGCCAAGCTGGGACCGCTAGCGCCGCGACTGGGCGCACTCACATCTACTGCCAGCCTTTTGCTCGAACACGGCGAACAGCCGCTGGCCAAGTGGTTGCAATGCAAAAGCGAAGGCGATTTTCTACTAATCAGCGCCCATGCCTGCCCGATGGTGCCGGGCGACTTGCTGCGCCAGTTTGTCTGGAGCCAAGCACGGGCAGCCATACTGACATCGGCATCACTGACGAGTTGCGGCAGCTTTGATTATTTTTTGCAGGAATGCGGGCTTTCGGGCAACGCGAATGTGCAAGCACTCGAAGTCTCCAGCCCCTTTGACTACGCCACGCAAGGCACGCTGACCGTAGTGCACACCATGGCCGACGCGAAAAACGTGCAGGCTTATACCGGCGAAGTGGTGGAATACCTGATGCAAGACTTGGCACAAGTAGAGCACGGCGCTTTGGTCTTATTCACTTCGAGGGCGCAAATGCGCGCGGCCACCGACGCGATTCCCGCGCGGCTTCTGGAAAGCGTTGTGGTGCAAGGCAGCACCTCACGGATGCGCTTGTTAGCGGCCCATATGGCGCGGGTGGAAGCCGGTTTGCCGTCAATTATTTTTGGCTTGCAATCCTTTGGCGAGGGCCTGGATTTGCCGGGCCGTTTATGCGAAACCGTGTTTATCACCAAGTTGCCCTTCGCACCCCCCTCCGAGCCAGTGGACGAGGCGCGCGCCGAATGGCTACGCCGTATGGGGCGCGACCCGTTTAGTGAATTGGTCATCCCGGCCACCGGCATTAAGCTACTGCAATGGACAGGGCGCGCCATACGCACGGAAGAAGACCGCGCGCAGGTGATTTGCTATGACAAGCGCTTGAGTGAGCAGGCCTATGGACGCCGCATGCTGCAAGGCCTGCCACCCTATCGCTTATTGCAACGCAAGTAGGAAAACGTCAGGCATAAAAAAACCGGCCCGAAGGCCGGTTTTCTTGTTGTCACAGTATGTGATTAACGGATAACCGAGATGGTGTCTAGTTTGCCACCACGCACTGTCTTCAAAGTCAATGCGCCATTCAAGATGTCACCTTTAGGGTCAAACGAGATTGCGCCAGTAACACCCTCGAAGCCTTTAGTCGCCGCCAGCGCGGGGAGGTACTTCTCAGGATCGGAGGAACCAGCCTTCACCATCGCTGCAACCATCAGCTTCACGCTGTCATAAACGTAGGGTGCATAAACTTGGACATCAGCATTGAACTTAGCCTTGAACTTTTTGTCGAAATCGTTCTTAGCAGTTTCGTACTTACTACCTTTTTCAACGCCACCGGCCTCAGCGCAATAAACCTGGTTATCAACGATTGCATCGCCCGCAAGTTTGACCAACTCGGTAGAGCAGATGCCGTCGCCACCCATGAACTTGGCATTGATGCCAAGCGACTTCATTTGACGCATCATCGGACCAGCGACCGAGTCCATACCGCCGAAGAAAATCAGATCAGGCTTCTTGCCCTTGATGTTGGTCAGGATCGCATTGAAATCGGTTGCAACATTGGTGGTGTACTCGTTGGCAACGACATTTCCACCGGCTGCTTTAGCCGCTTTTACAAACTCTTCCGCAACACCTTGACCATAAGCCGTACGGTCGTCAATCACGGCGATCGATTTAGCTTTCAGTGTGGAAATTGCGTATTTACCAAGGGTGCCACCCAGTTGAGTGTCATCAGCCACGACGCGGAAAGTGGTTTTGAAACCTTGGCGTGTGTACTTGGGGTTGGTAGCTGAAGGAGAGATTTGGGGGATGCCCGCATCGCTGTAGATTTTCGAGGCAGGGATAGAAGTACCAGAGTTCAGGTGACCAATAACACCCGCCACTTTTGCATCGGCGAGCTTTTGGGCTACGGCGGTTCCCTGCTTTGGATCCATGCCATCGTCTTCAGTCATCAGCTTGAGAGTGACTTTCTTGCCGCCGATAGTGACGCCAGCAGCGTTGAGTTCTTCCACGGCCATGATTGCGCCGTTTTCATTGTCTTTGCCCAAATGTGCGATCGGGCCAGTGATAGGGCCAACGTGGGCGATGGTCACAACGGTTTGTGCCATTGCCAATCCGGTTGACATTGCCAGTACGGCAGCAGCGAGGGTTTTCAGTTTCATGACGGTCAAACTCCATTCAATTATTAAAAAATTTGCCTAAAGCCCGAAGGCTGGACAGCGGCTCAAATTCTACTGCTTGCGCATCCAAAGCGTAGTGCATATTTCAATCCTAAGACACCGCGCCTCGTAAATTCGAGGGCACGGCCGGATCAGCTATGCGGGTAACTACTTACAGCCCACCATGGGATTGGGCCGACATCATGAACAGCATGGGGATGGAAAGCATCGTATTGGTGCGTGACACCAGCATGGCCAGGCGGGCAGCGGCAGCTTTTTCGGCCGGTTCCACCTGCACAATGCCCAAGGCCTTCTTTTGGTTAGGCCAGATGATGAACCAGACGTTGAAGGCCATGATCAGCGCCAGCCACATGCCGATGCCGATGGCGGCAAAACCGATTTGCAGGCGCAAGGCAGCGTGCAAATAGCCTTGCAAGCCGGCAACTACCAAGCCTGTAACCACGGTGGCCAAGGCCGCCCAACGGAACCAAAACAGTGCGGCAGGTGCAATCACCTTGCTGATCGCGGGTTTTTGCTCATCGGGGATCTTGGGCATGCTGGGGATTTGGACGAAGTTGAAATACCACAAGAGGCCAATCCACATCACGCCGCAAGTAATGTGCAACCAGCGGAAGAAAAAGCTCCACCAAACGGGGGTCAGCTGGATGGGGCTACCTGACACAGCGCCGGCGATCAGGACGATTGCGATAAGCAAGACCAGGCCGGCCAGCAGGGTTTTGTGCAGGGATTGCAAGATTTGGCTCATGAGCAAAACTCCAAAAAAATTGATTCAACGAAGAGTCGGATATTAACCTCTGCATTGATCCAGCGCAAAAACTCTGACCCTTGGCACCAGCTGGCCATGGCCTGTCTGCCCGGTAAAACCGGGGCCTGGATACTCCGCCGGGTAGACGCTGACTACAATCTTTTCAATGCGTTTGTTGGAGCGATGTGCCATGGAGCCGAGTGAACCGCCAGCCATGGGGGACTTCTTACACCTTTGTCCTGGTGACGCGCGGCGCCATGCTTGAAGTACTTTTTCTCCTGTATTTTTTGGTTCTGCTGGCGACACTGGTGTTCAAAAGCCGCATCGTCACCGGCCCATGGCTATTTCTGCTACGAGCCTTCTTCCCGAATTGGAAGTTTTTTCACGCCACCGGCAATGTGCCGCACCTCTATGCGCGCTGGGCGCCGCCAAACGCCGCGCCGACTGATGCGCTGCAATGGTCTGACTGGATACACATCTTCCCGCGCCGCCCGCGCCGCCTGCTGCATGTATTTCACAACTCGGCCACCAACTTGGCCTTGGTGCAGCAAAACTTGGTGGAGCATCTGGCCGGAGACCTCAACCACATGGCTCAGGATGCGGACGCACGCGCCTTGGTTAGTTACCAATTGGTTTCGCGCCTGGTCTGCCAAAGCCTTCAAGCACACAATCCAGACTGTGCGCACGGGCAATTTGAAGTGCGCATGTTGCTGGACGGGCCCACGGGCTCGCTGCAGGAGGACACCATGATGCGCTCGCCGGTGCTGCCATGCCGGTAAGCAACGCGGCACGCGCCCTAGAGGTCTTGCTGGCCTTGAGCATGCTTTTGCAAACTCTGGAATATCTGCGCCTGCGCCATGCGCTTACGGTGCAGGGCCTGTGGGCCTGGCCCGTGCAGCGCGCCGACATACCGCCGGGTGCTGTCCAGAACCTACTTGACTACTTGTTTGACGACCGCGCCATGTATTGGCATTTGCTGCTGCGCCTGCCGGTCTTGCTTTTGCTGGCCTGGCAGGGAGGCAGTCTGGCGCTAGCGCTATTTCTGTTTGCCAGTCATGTGCTGATGCTAATCCGCTGGCGTGGGGCATTTAACGGCGGCAGTGATTTCATGACGCTGGTGGCCCTGACTGGCTTGCTGTTGGCCGAGTTGGTCAAGCTGGGCGGCGACCCACATTTGGCTTGGCGTGCGGGCTTGTGGTACATCTGTTTGCAGTCAATCACCTCCTACTTTATGTCCGGCTGGGTCAAGCTGATGCAGTCAGAATGGCGCAGCGGGCAGGCGATGACCATTTTTCTGAATGCCGCTATTTACGGACCCCTGCCCTCGGCCAGCGTTTTGCGCAAGCCCTGGTTGGCGCGCTTGGGTGCTTGGGCCTTTATTGCCTGGGAGTGTGCGGCGCCGCTTGCCCTGCTGCACCCGCTGGTGGCTTTGGTTTTTTGTACGATCGCTCTATTGTTTCATTTCCTAGTTTTCTGGTTTTTCGGCCTGAATCGCTTTTTTTGGGCTTGGATAGTCACATTTCCAGCCATACTTGCGTGTTCGGCGCAGCGGGTTTTTTGGTGAACAAAACCATTTTTACTACCAAGGGTTCGCGCGGGGCCGGCGCAGGGCGCGTGTGCGCCACGTATAAGGAAAAGCCATGTTGGAATGTTTGATCGTTGGAGATGGCATCGCGGCAAGCCTGGCCGAGATGCGCCCCGAATGCAAAACCTTTAGCAAAGAAGGCCTGAGTTCCCAAAAATGGAACAAGGAATTCATGAAGAAGACACCGCTGGTGGCCAAGCGCGTGATCATCAGCTTGGGCTCGCACGACCACTTTTATGTGTTCACCGAGCCCGAGTTGCGGGTGCTTAGAAAACTCACCGAAGCGGATAAGGTGTATTGGGTTTTGCCGGCCGGCAATGATCCCAAATTCCAATTTGACGTGTCGCGCACCCAAAAAATAATTCGCCGCATTGCCGAAGAAAACGATGACATCGTCCTACCAATCAGCCGCACTGAAGAAAATGGCATGACCCCTAACGACACCGGCTACAAAATGCTGGTCGAGCGGATTAAGAAATAGACCTTCTGCGCCTGCGCCAATAGGTAAGTCCGAGAACGGCGCCCACCAACACCAGCCACAAGGGCCACGCGTCGCGCAGTTTGGGTAGCAGGTAGTGGTGAACGGCGTAATGCAAACCGGCTTTCTGTAAATCAAACCCGTCGGGGACTGGAAGCACGCCATGGTCCTGCGCATATTTGGCGTAGGCGACCTGCATGGAAGCAAAAATCTCGGGCTCGGCGGACTGCAAATCTTGGGTCTCGCCCGGGTCTTGGCGCAGATTGAACAATCGCCACCGTCCGTCGCCCAGCGGCGCAATGTTTTTGACCAGCTTGTAATCGCCTAAAAAAAGCGCCGCACTGCCGGCCAATTCGTAACCCAGGGCTTCGTCCGGGCGGTACGCATAGTTTGCTTTGCCTTGCAACAAAGGCATCAGGCTGCGCCCGCTCAAAGCCTGTACCGTGCGGCCGGCGTACTGCCCTTGGTGCGGCGCGATTCCTGCGGCATCGAGCAAGGTGGGCACGATGTCGTTCACATGGGTCAAGGCTGAGACAACCGCCCCAGAGGCGGCGCCCGGCAGGCCCGAGATGATGAGGGGCACGCGCAATCCACCCTCGCTGGCGAAGTACTTATAGCCATGCAAGGGGCCCACCGTGGCGTTTGCCCAGCTCGGGCCATTGGCGGAAAAAGTGCCCTTACCGCCCAGCGGCTCCACGTCTACTTGGTAGTTCATGCGCACCCAGGCATTGGCCGTGGGGATATTGAAGGGGTCTGCCGGGTCGGAGCCGTTGTCCGATAAAAACACGAACACCGTGTTGTCATACTGACCGGCCAACTTCAGGTGCTGCACCAGACGACCCACTTCTGCATCCATGGCCTCGGCCATACCGGCATAGACCTCCATACGGCGCGCCTGCTGGCGCTGCTTATCCGGCGTCAGGCTGTCCCACGCAACGGTACTCGCCAGCGTAGCTATCGGCATGCCTGCTGGCAGCATCCCTTCACGGACCGCGCCATCGCGGCGGCTATGGCGCAAAGCGGTCCAACCCTGGTCATAACGCCCTCGGTACTTGGCTACATACTCCGCCGGGGCCTGAATAGGAATATGGTTAGCCTGAAAACCAATATAGGCCATGAAAGGTTTGCCATCGGCGGCCTGCTCGCGGATATAGCCAATGGTTTTATCGACAAAAAAGCGGGAGGAGTAAAAGTCCTTAGGTAATTGCGCCGCGCGGTCTTGCTCAAACCAATAGGTCTTGTCGTAGAGCATCATGTAGGGCCGGTCTTCCCAGTTGTCGGTGCCGCTGTCAGCCTGGATAAACGAGCGCTCAAAACCCCTCCGGCCAGGCAAATTTTCGGGCGCCTTACCGACATGCCATTTGCCGGCGATATAGGTGTGGTAGCCCGCATCACGCAGCATGGTGGCCAGCGTCACGGTATCGGGCGCTAGCACACCGGCATAGCCCGGCTTGCCTTTGTGCTCGGTTGGCGTAGTCTCGGGCATATTGCCCACGCCATTGCGGTGGTGATCCACGCCGGTCAACAACATGGCGCGGGTCGGCGAACAAGTAGCGGCCACATGAAAGTTGGAGAAGCGGCTACCCCTGGCGGCTAGGGCATCGAGGTGCGGCGTGGCGATTTCCCCGCCAAACGCACCCACATCGCTAAAGCCCCAGTCATCGGCGACCAGGATGACTATGTTGGGGCGGGGCTTTTCAACGGCCCATGCGCTGGGCGCCATGCACATGCATAGCGCAATGGTCAGCGTTCTAGCGCTCAATAGTTGCTTCATGTGCAGAGTTGAAAGTGCCTCAAG
>CAMDHL010000103.1 GCA_945898105.1 Comamonas sp. lk
GCAATCGGCACATGCAAGTGGTTGGGCGTGACGATGGATACCGCATCAATGCCGTCAGGGCGCCGGGCCTCAGCCTGCGCCATGGCGCGGTAGCCGCTGTAAGCGCGGTCAGGCGCGATGTGCAGCTCGGCGGCGCTAGCGCGGGCGCGCTCGGCGTCGGCCGACAGAGCACCGGCCACGAGTTCATAGCGGTCGTCCATGCGCGCGGCGATGCGGTGCACGGCACCGATAAAGGCGCCCTGTCCACCGCCCACCATACCTAAGCGGATACGTCGGGCCACGCCCTTGCTGGTGCTTGCTTCGATGGCCATATATCCGTCCTTGTTTACTTGATGCCGAGCATCCGGCGGTTAGCCTTGGTGTCCACTGCGCTACCAGCAAAATCATCGAAGGAACGATCAGCCACGCGAATGATGTGGTCGCGAATAAACACTGCGCCCTCGCGCGCGCCGTCTTCGGGGTGCTTGAGGCAGCATTCCCACTCCAGGACGGCCCAGCCGCTGTAGTCGTAACCGGCAAGCTTGCTGAAGATGCCTTTGAAGTCCACCTGCCCATCGCCTAGCGAACGGAAACGCCCGGCACGCTGCAACCAGGGCTGAAAGCCGCCGTACACGCCTTGCTTGCCGCTGGGGTTGAACTCGGCGTCTTTGACGTGGAAGATCTTGATGCGCTCGTGGTAGTGGTCGATGTATTCCAGGTAATTGAGTTGCTGCAACACAAAGTGGCTGGGGTCGTACAACAGGCAGGCGCGCTTGTGTCCGTGGACGCGTTCTAGAAACATCTCGTAGCTCACGCCGTCGTGCAAGTCCTCGCCGGGATGCACTTCATAGCATACGTCCACGCCCGCATGGTCAAACGCATCCAATATCGGCATCCAGCGCTTTGCTAGTTCGTCAAACGCGGTCTCGATCAAACCGGCAGGGCGTGGCGGCCAGGAATACAAATACGGCCAGGCCAACGCGCCGGAGAAGGTCACGTGCGCAGTCAAGCCCAAATTAGCTGACGCTTTGGCTGCCAGCATCATCTGCTTCACCGCCCACTTCTGACGCAGCGCCGGGTTGCCCCGTACCTCGGGCGCTGCAAAGCCGTCAAAGCCCACGTCATACGCCGGGTGCACCGCCACCAACTGGCCCTGCAAATGCGTTGAGAGCTCGGTGATCTCCAGCCCGTGGCTGGCCAAAATACCTTGCACCTCTTGGCAATAGGTTTTACTCTGCGCGGCTTTTTTGAGGTCAAAAAGGCGTGCGTCCCAGCTCGGAATCTGTACGCCTTTGTAGCCCAGACCCGCTGCCCAGGCGGCAATCGAATCGAGCGAATTGAAGGGCGCGGTATCCCCCGCAAACTGGGCCAGAAAAATTGCCGGTCCTTTGATGGTTTTCATGGTGTCTCCTTGAAATTTGGACAATTCGATGAGGAGCCACTACCTTGGCAGTAGCGCTCGAGTCTATTTTCTACATATTCCTGGTGATCCGAGACCGGCAGGCGGTTACGTTCGCTTTGCATCAGCTGTGCGGCCAAGACTTCCCACGAACGATCGCCGCTATACCAATGGAAAGCCTGCTAAATACTAACTTAATACCTTCATGCCTTCGATGGCATGGGTCGCTTTTCAGCCCCCCGACTCCAACGTATGCCGCGCATGCGTGTCCTGCTTGAGCGTCTGCACCAGTTGCGGCAGTGCCAGCGCAAGTTGCGCCTTCAGAGTGAAGGGCGGGTTGATCAGGAACACACCACTGGCGGGCAGGCCGGGGCGCACCGTCTCGCCGGCCTCATCTTGCAATAGTTTGCTGGATTTCACAGTCAGCGTGATGTCCAGCCAACTCTTGCCGGCTTTGTTAGCGAGAGTGCGCAGTTTGCGCGGCAGGTCATGGGCCTCCGGGCGCGGGATGATGGGGTACCAGACCATGTAATTGCCGGTCGCAAAGCGCGTTAAGGCATCGGCCACCATGGCGGCCACGCGGCCATAGTCGCTTTTAATTTCATAGCTCGGGTCGCACAGCAACAGGGCGCGGCGCGAAGGGGGAGGCAGAAATTTTTTCACCGCCTCAAAACCGTCTTCGCGCGCAATCGCCACTTGCCGCCCCACCTCGAGTTGCGCGATATTTGCGGTCAGGGTTTTGCTGTCGGTGGGGTGTAATTCAAACAGCTTCAGTTTGTCGCGCCCGCGCAGCGGCTGCTGGCAGATAAAGGGCGAGCCCGGATAGATCTTCCATTGCCCTGGTGCGTTAAATCCGGCCACCATATCCAGATACTCCTGCACCAGCGGCGCCCAGGGCTGGGTGGGGCTGGTTTGGGCCAGCTTTAGAAAACCTTGGCTTGCCTCGGCACTGGTTTGAGCGTATTCGCCGTCCAGGCGGTACAAACCGGCCCCGGCATGCGTGTCCAGCACGGTAAACGGGGTTTCTTTAAGCGTCATGTGCTTGAGCAGCGCCAGCAAAACCATGTGTTTGAGCACGTCGGCATGGTTGCCCGCGTGAAAAGCGTGTCGATAACTGAACATGGCGGGTATGGTAACCGCCGTGTGTCGCAACGGCAGGCCTTGGCTAGACAATCGCTGTTTTCGCTCTTACCAGTTTTCGTGGACATTTTTTCATCACCTACTTCATTGACTGAAGCCAGTTGGCAATTGCTGCAACACGCGCAGTTTCTGCCGGCCTTGGCCTTGTCGCTGTGGAGTGGTTTGGCGGCGACGCTTCTCGCGTTGGGTGCCAGCGCCTGTATTTTGTCTACTGGTTTGGGGCTACTTACAGACCGCAAGAAGGTTGCGCTACTGCCTGCCATGCTGGCCCTGCCGCATGTTGCCTTCGCGCTGGGCTGCGTCCTCTTGCTGGCCCCGTCGGGTTGGCTGGTACGGCTCTTATTTGCAGCCTTGCACCCCTGGGCCGAGGCAATGCCCTGGCCGCTGGATGCGCCGCCGCCTTGGCAAAGCACGCAAGACCCCTATGCGCTGGGTTTGGTACTGGTGCTGGTGTGCAAAGAAATTCCGTTTTTGTTGTGGGGCGCATTGGCGCAATTGCAGCGACCTGATGTTGCACAGGCCTTGCAGGCACAAATGCGAGTCGCCGCCACGCTGGGTTACTACGCGCCAAAGGCCTGGTGGCGCGTGGTTTGGCCGCAGTTACTACCGCGCATGGCCGGACCGCTGCTCGCGGTCTGGGCTTACAGCCTGTCGGTGGTAGATGTGGCCTGGATCATCGGGCCGGGCGCTCCGCCCACGCTGTCGGTGCTGGCCTGGCAGTGGCTGCAGGATGCGGACCCGGCTACCCGCGCCCAAGGGCTGGCCGCAGTGTTGTGCTTATTGCTTTGTACCGTGCTGGTGGCAGCCCTGGCCCTCATCCTGTACCGCATGGACTTGCGCTGGCCGGCCCCTGCCCGTTGGACACGTGGCCCGCCGCAAGTGGCAGATGGCTTACCGGTGTGCAACGACGCCAGCAGCGCTGCAATAGGGCGGCGCCTGATTGCGGCCTTGCCCGCCGCTTATGTGCTGGTTGCAGCGGTGCTCTTGTGGGGCAGCGCGGCTGGGGCCTGGCCTTTTCCCGCGCTGTGGCCGCAGTCCTGGACGCTGCAAGCCTGGCAGCAAGTGCTGGGCAGTGCCGGGGTACTGGCCACCACCTTGTGGCTGGGTCTGGCCAGTGCCGCAACGGCTTTGGCAGTGGCGCTGCTTTGCTTGGAATGTATTGCTGCGCGATGGCACGCCACGTTGTTAAGTGCTTCTTACCTGCCATTGGCATTGCCGGCTTTGCTGTGGGCGCTTGGCTTACAGCGCTTATGTATTGCTGTGGGTTGGGATGCCAGCTTGTGGGGTTTGTGGCTGGCGCATAGTTTGAGCGTCTGGCCTTATGTGCTGCTTAGCTTGCAAGGTCCATATGCCGCGCTGGACCCGCGCGGGGCGCAGTTGGCGGCTAGCCTGGGCCGCTCGCGTTGGGCGTATTTGTGGCTGGTGCAGTGGCCTTTGCTTCGCTCGGCCTTGGCGGCCGCTTTTGCGGTGGGCTTTGCTGTCAGCGTGGCGCAGTTTTTACCTACCTTGTTTGTCGGTGGAGGGCGCTTTGCGACAGTCACCACCGAGGCAGTGGCATTATCTGCAGGCGGTCAGCGCTCGCTGCTGGCCGCCTATGCTGTTTTGCAATGGTTTTTGCCCGCATGCCTGTTCGCGCTGGCGCTAGTGCTTGGCCGCAAGCGGCGTTTTGCGCAGCCCAGTATTACGCCGCCCTGCAGTGCGCGCGGCCTCGCTTAGGATGCATCGGCTATGCCCAGTTCTTTAGATAGTCTTGCGGCACTTCACCTGCAAGTGCACAGTTTGCGCAGCCCTAGCGCCACATTGGTGGAAGGCCTAGACATAGTGCTGCCCGCCGGTGCGGTACACACCATCATGGGGCCCAGCGGTTCGGGTAAATCCAGCCTGCTGGCGGCGGTGTGCGGCACGCTGCCGCCAGCCATTCAATTCCAAGGCACTGTGCACGTGTTAGGACGGCGTGTGGATGTGTTGCCTACGCGCGCGCGGCGCATTGCTTTGCTCTACCAGGATGATTTGTTGTTTGCGCACATGACAGTGCGAGAAAACCTGTTGTTTGCTGTAGCCCCCGGGCCACGGGCGGCGCGCGAGGCGCAGGTGGCGCAAGCCTTAGACGAAGTGGAGCTGGCCGGTTTCGCACATGCTGACCCGGCTACCTTGTCGGGCGGTCAGCGCGCACGCGCGGCCTTGGCACGTGCGTTACTTGCGCAGCCGCAGGCATTGATGCTCGACGAACCCTTTGCAAAACTCGATGTCGCGCTGCGCCAGCGTACGCGCGCGCTGGTGTTTGACGCAGTGGCGCGGCGCGGTATCGCGGCCATTGTGGTGACGCATGACCCGGCCGATATTGCCGACATCGAGCGTGTAACGCATCTGCGCGCACCCTGAGCCTGCGCAAGTTGTCATCGCTTGCACCGACAATGCCGCTATGTTGGACCGCTTTACTACCCGCCTGATACGCCCGGCTGTGCAAGCACTGGCGCGCCCGCTGGTGCACTTGGGTATTTCGGCCAATCACATTACTTGGGCCGGATTTATCTTGGGTTTGCTCGCCGCTACTTCGGTGGCCGCACAAGCCTGGATGGCAGGCTTGGTGCTGCTGCTGTGCTCGCGCTTGTGTGATGCGCTAGATGGTGCGGTGGCTCGCTCCAGCGCTGGTGCCACGGCCGTTGGCGGCTTTTTAGATATTGCTTTGGACTTTGTGTTTTACGCCCTGATGGTGTTGGCCTTTGCAATCGCAGATCCGTCGCGCAATGCCTTGCCCGCGGCGGTGCTGCTTACCGCCTTCGTGGGCACCGGAAGCAGTTTTCTGGCCTTTGCAGCACTAGCCGCGCAACGCGGTTTGCACAATCCGCAATACCCGGACAAATCCTTTTATTTTTTGGGCGGCTTGACGGAAGCTACAGAGACGTTGGCGCTCTTTTGTGCCATGTGTGTGTGGCCGGATTATTTCGCCCCGCTGGCCTACGGATTTGCAGCTTTGTGTTTCGTCACCTGGATGGGCCGCATCGCAATCGGCGTGCAGTTACTGGCCGATGCGCCGGCACGTCCGCAGCAACAAGCCACACACCAAGACAAGCTTCCTGCAAAGCTAGGGCAGGATACCGGTGTTTAGCGCACGCATGCTTTGGCGCTTGGCTCTGGGCGCCATGCTGCTGCTCGCGCTGGCCGGTATTTTGCAAGGCGCTGAATGGTTCAGCCTAGCGCGCTTGCAAGCGCAGTACCAGGAGTTGCAGGCCTGGCATGCGCAAGCGCCATGGACTGTGCGTGCTGCGTTTTTTGTGCTTTATGTGCTGTTGGCCAGTGCCGCAGTACCCGGCATTGTGGTCTTGACTTTGGCCGGTGGCGCGGTGCTGGGCTTTGGCTGGGGTTTACTCTTGGTCTCGTTTGCTTCCAGCCTGGGCGCAACGCTGACTTTGCTGGTAGTGCGCCATGTGCTGGCCGATGGTTTGCCCGCTTATATGGGGCCGAGCATGACGCGGCGTTTGGGTCGCATGACACGAGGCTTGGAGCGGGAAGGCGTTTTTTATTTGCTTAGCTTGCGCCTGATACCCCTGGTGCCATTCGGGGCCATCAATGTGCTAATGGGTTTGACACGCATGCCAGCTTGGCGCTTCTATGTGTTCAGCCAATTGGGTATGTTGCCAAGCACCATGATTTATCTGCAAGCCGGGAGCCAGTTGGCGGATTTGAAATCGGTGTCGGAAGTGTTGCAGCCGCAAGTGGCGGCCCTTTTGATTGCCTTGGCGCTGGCTTTGGCTTGCACTCCGTGGTTGACGCGTCGCACGCTGGGCTGGCTGCGCAGGCGTTCAGTGAGTGCACGATGGACTCGACCGGCGCGCTTTGATTACAACCTGATCGTCATCGGTGCCGGAGCGGGGGGGTTGGTCTCGGCCTATGTGGCCGCACATGCGCAGGCTGGCGTGGCTTTGGTGGAAGCGGGCGAGATGGGCGGCGATTGTCTCAATCGTGGCTGCATGCCCAGCAAAGCCTTGATTCAAAGTGCCCGGGTTGCGCACCAGGCGCGGCAAGCACATGGCTTTGGCGTAACGACCGGGCAGGTGCAGGTGGACTTTGCTGCCGTTATGCAGCGTGTGCGCAGCATCATCGCCGCTATCGCGCCGCACGACAGCCCGGAGCGTTACCGCGCCATGGGCGTGGATGTGTTGCAAGCCTATGCCTATATCGTTGATCCTTGGACGGTGGAACTGCGCCGCACCGGCCAGCCGCCCGAGCGCATCAACGCGCGCAGCATCATCCTGGCCACCGGATCGCAGCCGCATGTGCCCGATATTGCAGGCTTGCAGGACAGCGGCTTTGTGACCACAGATACGCTGTGGGATACCTTGGAGCAAGTTGGCACGCTACCCCGTCGCGTTGCCATCGTAGGGGGCGGACCGGTGGGCTGCGAGTTGGCACAGGCCTTGGCGCGCTTGGGTGCGCAGGTGAGCTTGGTGGAAGCCGCGCCTGCAGTGTTGGCGCAAGAAGATGCCGATGTCAGCGCCCTAGTGCAGGCGGCATTGCGCGCCGATGGTGTGCGCGTATTCACTGCGCATCAAGTCGTGCGCTGCGAGACTTTGCCGGTGCATGCGGGTGCCGACAAACTGCTCGTGCTTCGCCCGAACGCCAAGCCGCCTAGCGGCACGACTGCAGCGCACAATGCAGCGGCGGTGCAAGGCGATGCATTTGCACTGCCCTACGACCTGCTAATTTGCGCTACCGGACGCAAGGCAAGGCTGAGCGGTTTTGGCTTGGAAGATTTGGGCATTACCGATGATGCGCTATTGCAAAC
>CAMDHL010000104.1 GCA_945898105.1 Comamonas sp. lk
GCCTGCTCCAGGTCCCACATCTGGGTAATCGTAAATTGCATACCGCCCGAGAAACGGTCCGCCTGCACTTTGCCCATGGCGATGACCAAGGCGTCCTCTTTGAACCATTGCTTGTGCGTATTGATCAATGCTTCATCGACACGCGCCTCAATTGCGCCTGACTTGTCATCGAGCTTAAATAGCGCCAATTTGCCACGCTGCCCATTCACGATACGCATATCGGTGACGATGCCCGCCAGTAATTGCGGCTCACGGGTTTCCAGTAACTCCTCGATCGGGCGCTTTGCAAAACGGCGCACTTCCTGCGCCACTTCGTCAAACAAATGACCGGACAAATAAAAGCCGATGGCAGTTTTTTCCTGCGTTAGTCGCTCTTTCACGCCCCAAGGCAATGCCGGCACCAATTCAGGCTCCTGGGTGCTGGAGCCATGCGCGTCGCCATCGCCCATGTCAAAGAGTCCGACTTGGTGCACATTGGCGCTGGCCGCTGCTGAAAATTCGAAGGCCCGGTCTACCGAAGCCAGCAAGCAGGCGCGGTTGAGTTCTAGGGTATCAAAAGCACCGGCTTTGATCAGGGCCTCGATACAACGCTTGTTGATCCGGCTGCGCTCGACACGGCGGCAAAAATCAAACAAGCTGGTAAACGGGCCGGGCTCTGCGGTGGGCCCACGCCCCTCGCGTGCCGCCACAATGGCTTCGATGGCCTGCTGGCCAGTCCCTTTTATCGCGCCTAAGCCATAGCGGATTTCTTGGTTGGAGATGGGTTCGAAACGGTGCACGCCACGGTTGATGTTGGGCGGCTCAAACTGAATGTCCAATCGCTCAGCGTCTTCAAACAAGAGTTTTAGCTTGTCGGTGTTGTCCATCTCCACCGTCATATTGGCGCAGAAAAACTCGGCCGTGTAATGCACCTTAATCCAGGCCGTGTGGTAGGCCAGCAGCGAATAAGCGGCCGCATGCGACTTGTTAAAACCGTAGCCGGCAAAGCGCTCCATTAAGTCAAAAATTTCGTCCGCTTTTTCTTGGCTGATGTCATTCTTCGCGGCACCAGTGCGAAAAATGGCACGGTGTTCGGCCATTTCTTCGGCTTTTTTCTTACCCATGGCACGGCGCAACATGTCGGCACCGCCAAGGGAGTAGCCGCCCAGAATCTGCGCGGTTTGCATCACCTGCTCCTGGTACACCATGATGCCGTAGGTCTCGGACAGCATCTCGGCCACCAGTGGGTGCGGATATTCCACTTCTTCGCGCCCATGCTTGCGCGCGACAAAGCTGGGGATCAAGTCCATCGGGCCGGGACGGTACAAGGCGTTGAGCGCGATCAAGTCTTCCAGACGTGTGGGTTTGGCATCGCGCAACATGCCCTGCATGCCACGGCTTTCGAATTGGAATACAGCTTCCGTCTTACCAGCCGAAAACAGCCGGTAGACCTCGGCATCGTCCAGCGGCAGATCTTCATAATTGAATTGTTCCTGGCCCCGGTGGCGGGTCCGGATCAGGTCGCGCGCAATCTCCAACATCGTGAGAGTGGCAAGGCCTAAAAAGTCAAACTTCACCAGGCCAATGGCCTCGACATCGTCTTTGTCAAACTGGCTGACCGCCGACTCGCTGCCAGGTTGCTGGTAGAGCGGACAAAAATCGGTTAGCTTGCCCGGGGCAATGAGCACACCTCCCGCATGCATGCCAACGTTGCGCGTCAGGCCTTCAAGCTTGCGTGCCAGCTCCAGCAAGGTCTTGACGTCCTCCTCCTGCTCTTCGCGCTGCGCAAGCAAGGGCTCGGCTTCACTGGCATAGACAGTTTTGTCGTCTTTCTTACGCTCGGCAGCAGGTGGTGGCAATTGCAGCGTTACCGAAGTGCCGGGCTTATTTGGAATAAGTTTGCTGATTCCATCGCAAAAGTTATAGCCCAGGTCCAGTACACGACCGACATCGCGAATCGCGGCGCGCGCGGCCATCGTGCCGAAGGTGACGATCTGACTAACTGCCGCTTTGCCGTACTTTTCTTTGACGTAGTCAATCACCCGGTCGCGATTGGTCTGACAAAAGTCGATGTCAAAGTCGGGCATAGAAACCCGCTCGGGATTGAGAAAACGTTCGAACAGCAAGTTGTAACGCAGCGGATCCAGGTCGGTAATTTTGAGCGAATACGCCACCAGCGAACCCGCGCCCGATCCCCGACCCGGCCCGACCGGGCATCCATTGCTTTTCGCCCAGTTGATGAAGTCACCCACAATCAAAAAATATCCCGGAAAACCCATTTTGATAATGGTTTCCAACTCAAACTCCAGACGCTCCATGTAGCGCGGCATCTGTTGCGCACGCAGGGCCTCATCCGGGTACAGATGCTGCATACGCTCTTGCAAGCCAGCGTGCGAGGCATGGCGGAAGTATTCCTCCGGACTCATACGCACGCCGTCCACCAGGGGGGTGGGGAAATCGGGTAGTTGCGGTTTGCCTAGCACCAGAGTTAAGTTACAGCGCTTTGCAATTTCCAGCGTATTGGCCAGCGCCGATGGGATATCTGCAAACAATTCCTGCATTTGGGCGACTGTTTTGAAATACTGCTCGCGGGTAAAGCGGCGTACCCGGCGCGGGTTGCTGAGCAACTCGCCGTCGGAAATACACACTCGGGCCTCGTGCGCCTCAAAATCATCGGCGTGGGCAAACTGCACAGGGTGCGTGGCTACCACCGGTAAATGCATGCGCGCGGCCAATTGCACGGCCGCCAGCACATGGGCCTCATCCTCCGGGCGGCCGGCGCGTTGCAACTCAAGATAAAAGCGATGCGGAAACAGGCTGGACAGTTGCAAACCGCAATCGTGGGCGCGGGCTTGGTCACCTTGCATAAGCGCCTGGCCCACCGGCCCAGCCTGCCCGCCGCACAGGCAAAGCAAACCAGCGTTCAACTCCTTCAACCACTCTTTGCGAACCACCACTTGCGCCTTGCCGGTGTTTTGCGTGTGCGCACGCGCCAACAATTCGGACAAATTCAAATAGCCTTGGGCGTTTTGCACCAGCAAGACCATGCGCGAGCTAATCGCAGGATCGGCCGTAAAACCCTCGATCAGCACCTCGGCTCCGATCAGCGGTTTCACACCCTGGGCGCGGCAAGCACGATAAAACTTGACAGTGGCAAAAAGATTATTCAGGTCAGCGATGGCCAGCGCCGGTTGGCCATCAGCCGCGGCCATTTGCGCCACCTCATCGACCCGGGTGGTGCCGTCCACGACGGAAAATTCAGTATGCAGACGCAGATGAACAAACATGGGGGCATTGTAGGTATCGGCGTTGCCTTGGGCCACCTCCCGTTCAGCGGAACCAGTGGTCCGAGCCAAAGCGCAGGATACGGATTTCCCACCTGGCTATAATCGTGGGCTTTGCTGCTTGCGCTGTCCCATGGGCATGCCGCCTGGCAGTAACGGGTTACCGCCACCCGGATTTTGGCGAGGTGAGGTTTGGTTATGCTGACTTGTCAGGCACAGCCGGGCCGTTTCAAAGTATCGGAGTGTCCTTATGGCACGCGTATGTGAAGTCACGGGCAAGGGCCCCATGGTCGGAAACAATGTTTCCCACGCCAACAACAAAACCAAACGCCGTTTTCTGCCTAACCTGCAGTACCGCCGTTTCTGGGTTGAATCTGAAAACCGCTGGGTGCGTCTGCGTATATCTAACGCCGGACTGCGCTTAATTGACAAAAACGGCATTGACGCCGTGCTCGCAGATCTGCGCGCACGCGGCCAGGCATAAGGAGTAGCACCATGGCAAGCAAAGGCGGACGCGAAAAAATCAAGCTCGAATCCACAGCGGGCACCGGTCACTTCTACACGACCAGCAAAAACAAGAAAACCATGCCCGAGAAGATGCTGATCAAGAAATTTGATCCCAAAGCACGCAAGCATGTGGACTACAAAGAAACCAAATTGAAGTAATACTTCAAATCGGTACCAAACAAAAAGCCCGCTCTAGCGGGCTTTTTGTTTGGGTAAAGGTGAACTAAATATTCAGCTAATTCAGAAGGGTCAGGCGCCAACGGCGCCCGAAGGCCCGATCAGGCCAGTTGCGTGGAACGCAGCTTGTACGAGAACTCGCGCAGGGTGGCAATGCCGCTGTCCTCCGCCCGATGGCACCAAGCGGCCAAATCCGAGGTAAGTTGCTCGCGAGAAACAGCGGTGTTGAGCCACATTTGGCGTAATTCCTCGCGCATGGTGACCATCTTGTCCAGGACAGGCGACGCGGCGCGGGCCAAGGCCAGCTGCGGAATTGCAGCGGCTGGGATTTTTTCTGCATCGCGATGCGCCCACAATTTGGCTGCTTTTATGGCCGCCGTATCCGCGCTACGGGCTTTCATCGCCGCAAGCTCTTCGCGCACCGTAGCCTGCATTTGCTTGGCAAAGCCAGCCATGATTTCATAGCGATTGGCAATCAGCGCTTCCAGAGTTTTTTCGTCGGCCACCGGGCGCACATCTCCGTAAGCGGCTTTGGGCGGTGTTTTCTTCACATGCGCCAGACCTGCGAACTGCAAAATCGAGATGTACATCCAGCCGATATCAAACTCATACGGCTTGACCGAGAGCTTGGCCGAGGTGGGGTAGGTGTGGTGGTTGTTATGCAGTTCCTCGCCGGCGATGATGATGCCCCAGGGAGAGATATTGGTGCTGGCATCGGGAGACTCGAAGTTGCGGTAGCCCCAGTAATGCGCGGCGCCGTTGATGATGCCGGCCGCGGTAATTGGCGTCCAGGCCATTTGCACTGCCCACACGGTGAGGCCCAGTGCACCGAACAGGGAAAGGTCAATAACCATCATCAGGCCCACACCTTGCCATGAGAAGCGTGTGTAGAGATTGCGCTCAATCCAGTCGTCCGGCGTGCCATGACCGTAGCGAACCATGGTCTCTTTATTCTTGGACTCGGCCCGGTACAACTCAGCACCTTGGAATAGGACTTTGCGGATGCCGTACACCTGCGGGCTGTGCGGATCGTCAGGTTGCTCACACTTGGCGTGGTGCTTGCGGTGAATCGCGGCCCACTCTTTGGTGACCTGACCGGTGGTCAGCCAGAGCCACAAACGGAAAAAATGGGCTACTGCCGGATGCAAGTCCAAGGCGCGATGCGCCTGGTGGCGATGCAAAAACACCGTCACACTGATCATGGTGATATGCGTCAGCGCCAAAGTGAATAAGACGATTTGCCACCAAGCCAAGTGCCAGGTGCCGTGACCCACCCAATCAAGAATGGCGTTAAACATCGGCGAATCGGTCATAAACATGTACTTGCGTCTTTCATTGATTGAAGCAAGGCACAAATGGTACCCAGCCCTATAAGTTCCCTTGCAGACCGCCGCATTGTAAAAAGGTGGAAGCACTTTTCGGCGACAAAAAGGCGAAAGCCCTGGAAATAACTCAAATTAAGCGCTTCCACCCGTCTTCAGCGGCTATTTTTTCTCCCAAACCGCAGCGAAAAAACCATCCGTCGCATGCTTTTGGGGCCACAAGCGCAAATATTGGCCGCCATCCGGTCCACCGGCGCACAAACTGGGAGCATCAAGCACTTTGAGTCCGTTCAGTATGCTAGCAGCGTCCATAGGCTCAAAGCCTGGGTTGGCGGCGCTAAAGGCCTGGGCTATTGCTTCGTTTTCCTGGGGCAACAAGCTGCAAGTGGCGTACACCAGACGGCCGCCCACTTTCAACAGCCTAGAGGCGCTTTGCAAAATCGCCGCCTGCAAAACCGCCATTTCCTGCACGGACTCCGGGCTTTGGCGCCATTTCAGGTCCGGATTGCGGCGCAATGTGCCAAGGCCGGAGCAAGGGGCATCGACCAGCACGCGGTCGATCTTGCCCGACAAGCGCTTGACCCGGTCGTCACGCTCATGCGCAATCGCCGCCGGATGCACATTGGATAAACCGCTGCGTGCCATGCGTGGCTTGAAGGAGTCCAACCGATGTGCCGAGGTATCAAAAGCATACAAGCGGCCAGTGCTACGCATGCAAGCGCCTATGGCTAGCGTCTTACCACCCGCCCCTGCGCAAAAATCCACCACCATCTCGCCGCGCTTGGCGTCCAGCAACATGGCCAGAATCTGCGAGCCTTCGTCCTGCACTTCAAAATCACCACGCAAAAAGGCTTCGTGTTTATTCAGTGCAGGTTTACCCGCAATGCGCAAACCCCAGGGCGAATAGGGCGTCGGCAGGGCTTTGATGCCGGAGGCGGCCAGGGCTTTTTGCACATCCGCCCGCTTGGCCTTGAAGTCATTGACGCGCAAGTCCAGACCGGCGCCCTGGTTCATTTGCTCCATCAAGGGCCAGAAATCAGTGCCCAATTGGTCTTTGAGCGGCTGCACCAGCCATTCGGGTAGGTTATGTCGGTGGCGCTCCATCAAGTCGTCGGGTTTGACTTTTTCGCAGGCGTCCAACCAGTTTTTTTCCTGGTCTGTCAAAGCGCTGCGCAAAAAATCGCCCGGCCCATAGAAACCCAAAATCGCCAAGCGCCGTTCCTTGGGGCCACTGCCCGAAGGCGCTAAATGGTCAAACAAGAGCTTTTTGCGCAGCACGGTGTAGACGGTTTCGGCCATGGTGGCGCGTTCGCGTGGCCCAAGGCCTTTGTGGTCCCGGAAAAACCGCGATACGGTGGCGTCCGCCGGATGTTCAAATCGAAGGGTCAGCCGCACCAATTCGGCGCAGGCGTCTAATAAAGCTTTTGGATGCATAAGCAGTGCATTGTCCCATGCAAGATGAAGACCTACCCCCTTTGATCCAGACACCGCCTGGCCTGTACCGTCATTACAAAGGCGGCATGTATGCGGTTTTGGCGACCACACGCCATAGCGAGAGCCTGGAACCCATGACTTTGTACCGCGCGCTCTACGGAGCCCACGGTCTGTGGGTACGACCTGCCGGTATGTTTGACGAGATGGTGATGTGGGACGGCGTGCAACAGCGTCGGTTTAGCCGCATCGGCGACTTACCAACGGGCGCAATGGACCTGGCTGGTTAGCTGAGCCCAGCCGCCAACAACTTGCGCACCGCGCGAGGGTAAATGATGTGTTCGGTGGCCAGTACACGCGCCGCCAAACTATGCGCATCGTCATCGGGCAGCACAGGCACTGCGGACTGCTCCAGGATGGCGCCCTCATCAAGCACTTCGGTCACGCGGTGCACCGTGGCCCCGGCAAATTTGCACCCGGCAGCAATCGCGCGCTCGTGGGTATGCAAACCGGTAAACGCGGGCAACAAAGAAGGATG
>CAMDHL010000105.1 GCA_945898105.1 Comamonas sp. lk
GTAACTTCATCGCGTCGCTGCAGCGCCACTAGCGCCGCGCGCTGGGTAAATACGCTGGCGCAAGAGGTGTTGAATTCGATGAGCTTGCTCATGGCCCCTGTAGCGGATGGTGGCAGCACCAGCCAACCCAAACGCCAGCCTGTCATTAAGTAGCTTTTAGAAAAACTATGCGCCACCATGAGCTTATCTTCCGGCTCAGCAATATCTAAAAAACTGGGCGCGCATGCGTTAGCGGAAGGCGCGAAATACAGGTTTTCATAGACCTCGTCCGCCAGGATCCAGGTGCTGGTGCGGCGGCAGTGCGCCAATATGGCGTTTTGCTCTTCGCGGCTTAAGGTCCAGCCGGTGGGGTTGTTGGGCGCGTTGACAATGAGCAGTTTGGTAGCCGAGGTGATGGCGGAAAGCAAAGCGTCCAAGTCCAAAGTCCAGGCACCGGCTTGCGGACGCAGCGGCACGGTACGCACGCGCGCGCCCATGATGAGGGGCTGCGCCGTAAGGTTGGGCCAGACCGGAGTGACGGCGACCACTTCGTCGCCCGCATCGACCACCGCTTGCACCGCCAGCATGAGCGCATTGACACCGCCTGAGGTGATGGCGATGCGTTCGGCGCCAATGGGCGCGCTACCCGACGCGCCCGGGTGCTTGGCGGCCATAGCCTGCGCCACGGCCTCGCGCAGCGCGGGCAGGCCCAAGTTATGGCTGTAAAAAGTCTCGCCCGACTGCAGAGATTCGATAGCCGCCTGGCGGATGAAATCGGGCGTGACTTCGTCGCTCTCGCCAAACCAAAAGGCCAGCACATCGCTGCGGCCCATGCCGGCATTGGCGACCTCGCGGATTTTGGATTCTTCGAGGTTTTGGATGGCTTGGCGCATGCGATACCGCTTAGGCGGTGAATAGGTTTTGGTATTGCTGACGCAACAGATTTTTTTGCACTTTGCCCATGGCATTGCGCGGCAGTTCGGGCAGCACAAAGCAGCGCTTAGGAATTTTGAAATTAGCCAGGTTCGCTTTGAGCGATTGGACAATGGCATCGGCATCGGGGGCAGCGCCGGGTTTGGCAATGACTACGGCCACGCCAACTTCGCCAAAGTCCGGGTGCGGCACGCCGACCAGTGCGCTCTCGGCCACGCCAGGCATGGCGTTGATGTAGCCCTCGATCTCGGCGGGGTAGACGTTGTAGCCGCCGCTGATGATGAGGTCTTTGCTGCGGCCCACGATGCTGACATAGCCGCGCGCGTCCACCACGCCCACGTCGCCGGTTTTGAAGTAGCCATCCGCCGTGAATTCCTCGGCAGTTTTTTCCGGCATGCGCCAGTAGCCGCTAAACACATTGGGGCCGCGCACTTCAATATTGCCCACCTCGCCCACTGCGCAGCGCTTGCCTTCGCTACTGCTGACGCGCAGTTGCACTCCGGGTAGCGCAAAGCCTACGGTGCCACCACGCCGTTCGGCCTGGCCGTCATGGCGCGCGTCAGGCGCATAGGGGTTGGACGCGAGCATGACGGTTTCGCTCATGCCGTAGCGCTCCAAAATCGTGTGGCCGGTGCGCGCCGTCCAGTCCTGGAAAGTCTCCAAAAGCAAGGGCGCGGAGCCTGCCACAAACAAGCGCATATTCGCGCAGGCCTGCGCCGTCAGGCCAGCCTCGCCCAGCAGGCGCACATACAAAGTAGGCACGCCCATAAAGACGGTGGCTTGCGGCAAATAGGCCAGCACCTGCTTAGGCTCAAAGCGCGCCATCCAGATCATCTTGCTGCCATTGAGCAGCGCACCATGCAGCGCAACAAAAAGACCATGTACGTGGAAGATGGGCAGGCAGTGGATGAGCACATCGCCACGCCCGTCAGGACCTCCTGTTTTAGTCCAGCCCCAATAGTCTTTCAGCACCTTGGCGTTAGCAAGCAAATTGCCATGGCTGAGCATGGCGCCTTTGCTGCGGCCGGTGGTGCCGCTGGTGTACACCATGGCGGCCAGATCTTCCGCTTTGCGCGGTGCGATGGTGTGCACATCGCTGTGCTGCGCGGCGCGTTCGAGCAAGCTGCCCTGGCGCTGATCGTCCAGGGTGAAAACATATTGCGTGCCGGACTGAAACGCCAGCTTGCTGGCCCAGCCAAAGTCGCGCGGGCTACAGACCAGCACCGCTGGTTCGGCATTACCCAAAAAGTACTGTAACTCGGCGCTTTGGTAGGCCACGTTCAGCGGCAAATAAACATAACCCGCACGCAACGTGGCTAAGTAGAGCAACATGGCTTCGACCGATTTGTCCACGTGCGCCGCGATACGGCTGCCTGCGGGTAAACCCAGCGATTGCAGCAAATTGGCCAGCATGGCGGTGGCGCGGTCCAGGTCGCGCCAGGAGTAATGCAAGCCGCTTTCGGTCTGCACCGCAGTCTGGTCCAGATCGCGCGGGAAGCCTGCGCGCAGCGCGGAAAAAAGGTTGTGTTGGGACATGGGTAAACGCGTGCTAAGCCAGATGCGGGCTCAAACCAGGCAGCCGCTGCTGCGGCCGCCCTCTACAAAAAAACTAATCGAGCTTCGCGCCCGAGGCTTTAACAACTTTGGACCATTTGGCCAGCTCGGCTTTGATAAAACCGTCGAACTGCGCACCCGCCAGGTTGGGGAAATCGGCGCCTTGATTGGCCCAGGTGGTCTTGGCTTCATCGGTCTGGCAAACACGGCGGATTTCTTCTACCGCACGGGCCTGGATGTCCGCCGGTGTGCCTTTGGGCGCCCAGACGCCATACCAGGTACTGACGGTGTAGTCGGGTAAGCCCAATTCAGTGGAGCACGGCACATCCGGGAAAGCCGGGTTACGTTTGGCGCCAGAGACCATTAAGGCCTTGATGCGCCCGCCCTTAATGTGCGCCGCCGATGAGCCCAGGCCGTCGAACATCATGTCCACATTGCCGGCAATCAGGTCTTGGAGTGCGGGGCCCGCGCCCCGGTAAGGGATGTGGGTGATAAAGGTATTGGTCTGCAGCTTGAACAATTCGCCCGCGAGGTGGTGCGAGGTACCACCACCGGCCGAGCCGTAGTTCAGCTTGCCGGGGTTTTTGCGCAAAAAGGCCAGAAATTCCGCATAGTTGGCGGCGGGCACTTTTTTCGGGTTGATCACCAGCACCTGCGGCACGGCGGCCACCAAGATGAGGGGCACAAAGTCGCGCTCCAAGTCGTAGTCCAGCTTGGGGTACATGCTGGGGGCGATGGTGTGGTGTACCGCGCCCATGAACAAGGTGTAACCATCAGGCGCTGCTTTGGCCGCGACGCCGGCACCTAGCGTGCCGCCCGCGCCGCCTTTGTTGTCGATGATCAACTGCTTTTCGGTCAGGCGCGCAAAGTGGGTGGACATGGGGCGCGCAAAGCCGTCGGTCCCGCCACCAGGGGGAAAGGGCACCACCAAGGTCACGGGTTTGGCCGGCCAGGTAGCCTGCGACCAGGCGGGAAAGGCCAGACCGGCAGCGCCTACAGCAGCGGCCTGCAGCAGGGTACGGCGGCCCAAAGGCTCGGGGGGGCGGGTTTGCAAATGGGTCACAGTGGGGTCTCCTTCATTGTTAAAACCGAACGCGGGGTCCAGCGCAGCCCAGGGCGATTTGCCAAGACTTCGCGAGGCGCAATTGTCACGCAATCACAACACAACACCGGTTGCGAGCCTTTTGCCCCGTCGGGACGGGCCTTTTTAACCGGCAAATGCAGCAAGAACGTTTTCGATGGTCGTCATGCTTAAAAGCGCGGCAAGTCCGGGTGCTTGAGCTTCCCACCGCGCACCAGTTCCTTGCCATATTCAGCGCAACGCTGCAGCGTCGGAATAACTTTGCCAGGATTGAGCAGGCCTTGCGGGTCAAACGCGCGCTTGACCGCGAACATTTGCGCATTTTCGGCGGCGCTGAACTGCACGCACATGGAGTTGAGTTTTTCCACGCCCACACCGTGCTCGCCGGTCACTGTGCCGCCCATGGCAACGCTGGTTTCCAAAATATCGGCGCCAAAGAGCTCGCAGCGGCGCAGCTGGTCCGAGTCGTTCGCATCAAACAGGATGAGGGGGTGCAAATTGCCGTCACCCGCATGAAAGACGTTGGCGCAGCGCAACTGGTATTTCTTCTCCATCTCGGCAATCGCGAGCAGGATGTCGGCCAGGCGCTTGCGTGGGATGGTGCTGTCCATGCACATGTAGTCCGGGCTGATACGGCCGCTGGCGGGAAAGGCGTTTTTACGCCCGCTCCAAAAGCGCAGACGCTCGGCCTCGCTTTGGCTGACCGCAATGGCAGTGGCGCCGTGCTGGCGCAAGACCTCGCTCATGCGCACGATTTCTTCTTCCACTTCCTCGGGCGTGCCATCGCTCTCGCACAGCAATATGGCTGCTGCGTTCAGGTCGTAACCAGCGTGGACAAAGGCTTCCACGGCAGCGGTCATGGGCTTGTCCATCATTTCCAGACCGGCCGGGATGATGCCTGCGGCGATGACGGCGGCGACTGCGTCACCGGCTTTGCGCACATCATCAAAGCTGGCCATGGTGCAGCGCGCCAATTGCGGTTTGGGCACCAGCTTGACCAACACCTCCAGCGTGACGGCCAGCATGCCTTCGCTGCCAACGGCCAGGCTGAGCAGGTCGTAGCCCGGCGCGTCCAGCGATTCACCGCCAAAGGTGATGGGCTCGCCCTGGGCGGTAAAGCCGCGCACTTGCAAGACGTTGTGCAGCGTCAGGCCGTATTTGAGGCAATGCACGCCGCCCGAGTTTTCGGCCACGTTGCCGCCTATGGTGCAGGCGATCTGGCTGCTGGGGTCCGGCGCGTAATACAAGCCGTAGGGCGCTGCCGCTTCGCTGATGGCCAAATTGCGCACGCCACATTGCACCCGGGCAGTGCGCGCCAGCGGGTCCACCTTGAGGATTTTGTTGAACTTAGCCAGAGACAGCGTGACGCCCAAGGCATGCGGCATAGCGCCGCCCGACAGGCCGGTGCCCGCCCCGCGCGCCACCACCGGCACGCCCAGAGCATGGCAGCTGCGCAGCACCGCCTGCACCTGCGCCTCTGTCTCGGGCAGGGCCACGACCAGCGGACGCTGGCGGTAGGCGGTTAGGCCGTCGCATTCATAGGGCGTGGTGTCTTCGGCCTGAAAAAGCAACGCATGCTGCGGCAACTCTCGGCTCAGCGCCTGCACCACGCGTGCTTGCAAAGCGGCGCGGGCGATAGCGTCCTGGGAGTTGAGGTTTAAGGGGGCATTCATACCGTGCACTCTAGCGCAGGGCAGGCGCCCTGGCCGTGAAGAAACTTGCAAAGCAGTGTGAAATCTCAGGCCAGTTAGGTAATCGGGGTCTGGGCCGGGGTGTCCGCTCCCCATGGCGATCAACTGCGCACATGCGCGCGCCTGGAGCCGATCGCCAAGATCGCCCCAGGCCCTGGACGGCGGCTCTAAGGCGCCCTTCTATGGACATCGGTAGCGCGACGTAAGCAATCCTTTTCGAAAAAAACTCCCCCAAAGGAGTGATAAATATCATATTTCTACTATTTTTTAAAGGATTTTAATTATTTTTATGTTTATTTTTATTATTTTCATGATAAATTTAAATTGCTGTCACAAGCATCTTGTCCACCTGCTCAAAGGTGCGGCCAAATAATGCAATTTGTAATTGTTTAACGGGGGAATTATGAAATTTATTTCAAAAAAAATAGCGGGCCAGTCGCAACTCATCTACTTGGCTCTTTTGGCTCTAACGGGCAGCCACATCAGCCATGCCCAGACGGTGGCCGATGCGACTTTGAGCATCACCGGGACGGTAACTGCAACGACCTGTTATTTAAAAATTAACTCAGCGGTCGGTGGGACTGCCGCTACGCTGGCGCTGCCACAGATCTCGGTGAACGCCACCACTAAAGCCGCAGCAGCAGGCGATAGTTTGTCAACTTCAAAGCAATGCTCGATAGGACTTTCAGGCGGGAGTGGTGACTCTACCCCCTGCAGTGTCGGAAGCACTTTCAACACCATTTTTTACGCACCAGCAGTGCAGGTAATAACCGTTGGTAACGCAAACTACATTAAAAATATTGCAGCAAGCAGCTCTGCGACCGGCGTTGCCATCAAGTTGGCGAATGGCGGCAACCCCTTCCAGATTCCCACCAGTCCAGGCGGTGTGATCTTTCAGGGATCTAACAACTACAGCTCGCAAACGGGTTTATTAGCTACCGCCGTGACGAGTACGCAAAATTTCCAATTAACGATCGTCAAAACGGTCTCTGCCGGCAGTGATATTGGGCCTGGAGCAATAGAAGGCACGGTCATGGTCAGCTATGCCGTGTTTTAACTCAGTACATCCTTAGGAAGCCGCTGCTAGAGCCCAGCTTAGACCAAGCGATGCCGCTGACCCGCGGTACTGCTTGTCAAGACTGGCATATGCAGAACTTGCTTTGGTGTCAACGGGCAGCGCGCTTGGACACAAACTCCCGCGCTCACTTTTCCAGACCTGCGTACTTGGACCGGCACCTTTTACTACGAACCCCATGCACTGAGCGCGTCACGACGCGCTTTCTCGAAACACTTATGCAAATTTTTAGATCGCGCTGGCGGGTCTGTTTATCCGCCTTGCTTATGAGCTGCGCCCTGGCCTCAAACCAGGCTTACGCTCAGCAATTTGACGACGGTACGCATGGATTCACATTGCGCATTGCGGGGGCGGTCAAAGCCTCGCCATGCATGCTCGTCGCGTCTGTCAACGAAGGCCCACCCAATGCCAATGTCAAGGTTGCACCGATTGCGCAGCGAGCCAACAGTGTTTCGGGTGTCGCCTATTTCTCGGTCAGTTTGCGCGACCAGGGAAACGCGGGTGGCGACTGCTTAAGTGCCAACAAATTATCTGCGATTCAGTTTGATATGGCTTCCCAAAATACCGATATTTTGGGACTCGCACGCGCAGATAGACAAGCCCTTAACGCGACCAACTTAACGGTCGAACTCCTGATATTTAACAACGACTGGACACAAAGCACCGTCGTGAACCAAAAGGGCACGACTGCGTATAACTTTATGCGCGCTGCCGGTCTCAATAATTCCGCGCCCAATGCAGCGAATGAAAAACTCAACTTTGCCATCCGCTACACCGCTTCTTCCTCAGATGGAGTGGTGTTGCGCCCCGGTGATTTGTATGTGACTTTGCCCTTTGTGATCGGATTGAATTGAAACCGCCTTACGCAGGACCAGAAGCCAAACAGCGAAGAGA
>CAMDHL010000106.1 GCA_945898105.1 Comamonas sp. lk
CCACCGGGCGATGGCCGCAACCCGCACAACAAACTGGTGTTTGACAAGGCTAGCGGGCAAGTACTAAACGCTTACCCCGAAGGCATCGCCGAGGGCTGCGACCCGGCGCTGGAAGGCCACTACACCTTGGCCGATGGGACGCGGGTGGCACCATCATTTCAGTTGCTGCGTGAGCGCGTTGCCATCTGCACGCCGCAGTGGGCGTCAAGCATTACCGGCATCGCGGTCGAGCGCATCGTGGCGCTGGCCCAAGAGATGGGCCATGCGGCCTTAAAGCAGGCTTTTGAATTGCCCATTCCCTGGACCGACGCCTGGGGCAAGGTGCACCCAACCACGCAGGCGCGGCCCTTGGCTTTCCATGCGATGCGCGGCCTAGCGGCGCATTCCAACGGCTTTCAGACAGTGCGCGCTTTGGCGGTGCTGATGAGCGCGCTGGGCACCATCGACGCGCCCGGCGGCTTTAGGCATAAAGCGCCTTACCCACGCCACATCGTGCCCAATTACCGCGCCTTTAATTCGCCCGAGATGATCCAGCCCAACACGCCGCTCAACGCCGCGCCCTTGGGCTTTCCGGCGCACCCCGACGAGCTGGCCATCAACCCGGATGGCTCCCCCATTCGCATTGACCATGCGTTCTCGTGGGAGCATCCGCTGTCGGCGCACGGCTTGATGCACAACGTCATCACCAATGCCACGCGCGGCGACCCTTACCGCATCGACACCCTGATGATGTTTATGGCGAATATGGCCTGGAACAGCACCATGAACACCATGGCGATCCGCGAGATGCTGAACCGCAAAGACGACACCGGCGAATTCATGATTCCCTTTCTGGTGGTCTGCGACGCCTTCCAAAGTGAGACGGTGGCCTTCGCCGATTTGGTCTTGCCTGACACCACGTATTTGGAACGCCACGATGTAATGGGTATGCTGGACCGCCCGATCTCTGAATTTGACGGCCCTGTCGATTCAGTGCGTGTGCCCGTGGTAAAGCCGCTGGGCGAATGC
This sequence comes from Comamonas sp. lk, assembly GCA_945898105.1. Lineage (GTDB taxonomy): Bacteria > Pseudomonadota > Gammaproteobacteria > Burkholderiales > Burkholderiaceae_C > Allorhodoferax. The sequence goes on from CAMDHL010000106.1 coordinate 1,009, forward strand.
AGGCCATTTCAGGAAGTGCTGATCGAGCTGGCCGGACGCATGAAGTTCCCTGCGTTTACTACGCCCGAGGGTGGCCGCAAGTTCAGCGGCTACCCGGACTTTGTGGTGAACTTTCAGCCACAGCCGGGCATCGGTTTTTTGATGGGCTGGCGTGGCAAGAATGGCGACGAGCATTTGCGCGGCGAACCCAATCCCAAACAATGGGAAGCCTACGAACAAAACAACTGTGTGTTCCAGTACCACATGCCTGAAAGCATGCATTTCATGCGCAACTGGAACCGCGAATACCTGGACTTTGCCAAAGAGAAAGGCTGGCGCCAAAAGAACGACCCGGTACAACTAGCGATTTATTCCGATACCTTGCAATCCTTTCGCCTGGCCGCCCAAGGCAAGAGCGAAGGTCGCCAGCCGCCTGCGCATTTGCGCGAGCGCATCGATACCTATTTCGACCCCCTGCCCTTCTGGTACGCCCCCTTGGAAGACGCTGCTACGGACTTGGGTAGCTACCCGCTCAACGCCGTGACGCAGCGGCCTATGGCCATGTACCACTCCTGGGATTCGCAAAACGCCTGGCTCAGGCAAATCCATAGCCACAACTACCTCAACGTAAACCCGCGCACCGCGCTGGCCGCCGGCATCGCCGACGGCGGCTGGGCCTGGGTGGAGAGCCAATGGGGCAAGGTGCGCTGCATGGTGCGCCATAGCGAAGCGGTGGAACCCGGCACGGTGTGGACCTGGAACGCGATTGGTAAGGCCGATGGCGCCTGGCAGCTGGCCCCCGGCTCGGACGAAGCGCGCAAAGGCTTTTTGCTCAACCACCTGATTTCGGAAGAACTTCCCATGGCTGGCACCGCCAGCGGCACGGTGAGCAACTCCGACCCGATTACCGGCCAAGCCGGTTGGTACGACGTGCGCGTGCGCATACGCCCGGCTTCGCCCGATGAAGGCGGCGAGACCTTTCCGCAAATGGACAACATGCCCTCCGTCCCAGGCGTGGTGGGTAAAGCGGCGCAGGTGCTGCGCTATTTCGCAGGAGTCAAAAAATCATGATTCAGTGGCTCAAAGATATTTTGCAATCGCCACTGACCGAAGGCGCGGGTGGCGTAGCGCAGGACACATCGCCTCCAGTGCGGGTGCGCGCACGCCAGGGCGAAACACTGGCCAAACAATTGGCGTTGGTCATCGACCTGAACGTGTGTGTGGGCTGCCAAGCGTGCGTGACGTCCTGCAAACAATGGAACACCTCGGGCAGCGCCGGGCCCTTGGCAGATTTAAACGCCTATGGCGCCAATCCCACCGGAACTTTTTTCAACCGCGTGCAAACTTATGAGGCCGGTGAGTTCCCCGGCACGGACACTATCCATTTCCCCAAGAGCTGCCTGCATTGCGAGGACCCACCTTGCGTGCCAGTCTGCCCCACCGGCGCTAGCTACAAGCGCGCCGAGGACGGCATCGTGCTGGTCGACTATGACAAATGCATAGGCTGCAAGTACTGCGCATGGGCCTGCCCCTATGGTGCGCGCGAGTTAGATGAAGAGCGGCAGGTGATGACCAAGTGCACGCTGTGCGTGGATCGGGTGTACGACCCACTGCTCCCCGAAGCCGACCGCCAGCCAGCCTGTGTACAGGCGTGCCCGACTAATGCGCGCTTGTTTGGCGATATCAAAGATCCCGAAAGCGTGGTCAGCAAAGCCATTGCCGAGCGCGGCGGCTACAAGCTAATGCCCGAGTGGGACACGCAGCCGGCCAACCACTATTTGCCGCGACGCATTACGGCCGCATCCACATCGTCTATGTCAGCTGCGGAAAAGGAATAAGCGCCATGCATCCGGCTTTTTCTATTTTGTTTTTCACCACGCTGGCTGGCGCAGCGCAGGGTTTGCTGGTGGCGCTGGCGCTGGCGCAGATCGGCGGCGTGGCCATGGAAAGTAGCTTTGTACTGCAAGCGGTTGCGCTGGGCTTGGTGCTGCTTTTGGCAGGCCTAGCCTCTTCCTTTTTACACCTGGGTCACAAGATGCGTGCGTGGCGCGCGGTGCTGATGTGGCGTACCTCCTGGATGTCGCGCGAAGTGATTGTGCTGCCGGCCTATATCGCGCTGACAGCGCTGTGGTGGCTATCGCTTTATTCTGGGGCTGAGAGCGCTTTAGCGCAGACACTCCCTTGGGCCATCGTAATAGGCGCACTACTACTTTGGTATTGCACCGCCATGATCTACGCCTGCTTGCGCTTTATCCAGGAATGGGCGCACTGGAGCACAGTGACGAATTTCATACTCATCGGCTTGGCCTCGGGCAGTGTGCTGGCTTGTGCGCTGGCGGCATCGAGTGGGCAAGCGGCCTTGCTTAGCGCACTGGCCCCCTGGGCCACATTAGCGACACTAGTGGCAGCTTTGATACGCTGGTACAGTCTTCGCCGCAACGGCAGTTTGCGCCCCGCTTCCACGCTGCAATCGGCCACCGGCATCCAGGCCAAGCGCTTGGTGCAAAAGTCCATGGGTATGTCAGCCGGTGCATTCAACACCCGCGAGTTTTTTCACGGAGCTAGCTTATCAGTCTTGCGTAATGTGCGCTGGGCATTTGTGTTGGGTTTGTTTGTATTGCCCTTAGGCCTGCAACTCTGTGCCCTAAGTAGCGCCACCAACTGGCCTTGGGCCTGGGCAGCGTTACTGCAAGCCCCTTCGCTGATCGCTGAGCGCTGGGTGTTTTTTGCCCAAGCCAAGCATCCGCAGAATTTGTATTACCAGGTGGTGGGCTAATCGAATAAAGCCCTACGCACAAAGCAAAACGCCAACCGGAAGGTTGGCGTTTTTACTACAGCGCTTGGCTGTTTGATTGGTTGCGCGAGAAGGATTTGAACCTTCGACCTTTGGGTTATGAGCCCAACGAGCTACCAGGCTGCTCCATCGCGCGGTAAGGCTTTAATTATACGCTGTTATCAAACTTCAGGCGTTTCGGTGGGAGCAACTTCGGTGCGCTCAACCAATTCGACCAAGGCCATGGGCGCGTTGTCGCCGACACGGAATCCCATTTTCAAAATACGGGTGTAGCCACCGGGACGGGCCTTGAAACGCGGGCCGAGCACGTCGAACAATTTGCTCACGCTATCGCGATCGCGCAGACGATCAAAGGCTAGTCGGCGGTTCGCCACGGTCGACTCTTTGGCCAGTGTGATCATGGGTTCAACCACGCGGCGCAATTCCTTGGCCTTGGGTACCGTTGTTTTAATTGCTTCGTGCGCAATGAGCGAATTCATCATGTTGCGAAGCATGGCCAAGCGGTGTGAGCTTGTCCGATTGAGTTTGCGTAGTCCGTGTCCGTGGCGCATGGTAGATTTCCTTTTTTTGATTCGAAGGCAGCCGTATCAGGTACTGCCCGCAGCGCAAGGCCTTTGCAGGCCTGCAATAAAGCGAATTAACGCTTATCCAAAGTGGCTGGTGGCCAAGCTTCAAGCTTCATGCCCAAAGTCAAACCGCGGGAAGCCAGAACTTCTTTGATTTCATTGAGTGACTTGCGACCCAGGTTAGGCGTCTTGAGCAACTCGTTTTCGGTACGCTGAATGAGGTCACCGATGTAGTAAATGTTTTCTGCTTTCAGGCAGTTAGCCGAACGCACCGTGAGTTCGAGCTCGTCTACCGGGCGCAGCAGAATCGGGTCAAACTTGGCTTCGCGGCCGGCACTCGGTGCGCCAAAGCCAGGCAATTCATTGCCTTCGAGTTGGGCGAACACAGCCAATTGCTCAACCAGAATGCGGGCCGAGGAACGTACAGCGTCTTCCGCACTCACCGCGCCATTGGTCTCAATATCGACAACAAGCTTGTCCAAATCAGTGCGCTGTTCTACACGGGCGCTTTCGACCACATAGCTCACGCGCTTAACTGGGGAAAAAGAGGCATCCAAGATCATGCGGCCAATGGACTTGGTAGGCTCGTCGCCGTGGCGGCGCATAGAGCCAGGCACATAACCACGACCTTTTTCGACCTTAATCTGCATATCGAGCTTGCCGCCGGTAGACAAATGGGCAATGACGTGATCAGGATTGATGATCTCGACGTCATGCGGCGTCTGGATATCAGAAGCGACTACCACGCCCTCAACATCTTTGCGAAGGCTCAGCGTTACTTCGTCACGGTTGTGCAACTTAAAGACTACGCCCTTCAGGTTGAGAAGGATATTGACAACATCCTCTTGCACACCATCAATGGAGGAGTACTCATGGAGTACGCCTGCGATAGTTACCTCCGTGGCTGCATAGCCAGGCATGGAGGACAACAGGACGCGCCGAAGCGCATTTCCCAACGTGTGGCCATAACCGCGCTCAAAAGGCTCTAAAGCGACCTTGGCCCGGTTGAGGCTGATTTGTTCAACGGTGATCGACTTGGGTTTCAACAAACTATTCTGCATTTCCACTTCCTCTCAATACCCCTGACTCGTTACATCAGTAAGGCTGGTGAAGCACCTACACAGCAGCAATTGCCGCATAGGGACGTATTTAACAATAAACCTAATTAACGCGAATACAACTCAACAATGAGTGATTCGTTGATATCGGCGCCGAACATATCGCGGTCTGGAACGTTCTTGAAAACGCCCTCGGCCTTCTCGGCATTCACATCGACCCATGAAGGGATACCCACCTGTTGGGCCAATTGAAGCGCTTCGACCACACGATTCTGCTTCTTAGACTTTTCACGCACGGCCAGCGTATCGCCGGCCTTGACCATGTAAGACGGAATGTTCACCGATTGGCCATTGACCGTAACTGCTTTGTGTGACACCAGCTGGCGTGCTTCAGCGCGAGTAGAGCCAAAGCCCATGCGGTAGACCACATTGTCCAAGCGCGACTCGAGCAAAGACAACAGATTGGCGCCGGTGTTGCCCTTGCGGCGATCAGCCTCTTCAAAATAGCGGCGGAACTGACGCTCCAGCACACCGTACATCCGTTTGACTTTTTGCTTCTCGCGAAGCTGCAAACCGTAGTCAGAAGTACGCGCACCGGAGGTGCGCCCATGCTGGCCGGGTTTGGAATCGAATTTGGCTTTGTCCCCAATCGCGCGACGAGCGCTCTTGAGAAACAAGTCCGTGCCTTCACGGCGTGAGAGTTTGGCCTTGGGGCCTAAATAGCGTGCCACTTGAACTTCCTTTTTATGTCATCTGCCGCAATTGCTTGCGGGAGCTGCCAGCCGGGGCTGACAGCGGTGGGCTTTGTTGAAAATCAGATACGACGGCGTTTTTGGGGACGGCAACCGTTGTGCGGTACCGGCGTCACATCTGCAATCATGTTGATGCGGATGCCCAGCGCTGCCAAAGCGCGCACCGATGATTCGCGACCGGGGCCGGGGCCCTTGATCTCGACATCGAGGTTCTTGATACCCTGCTCCAAAGCGGCGCGACCGGCCACTTCAGATGCCACCTGGGCGGCAAAGGGTGTCGATTTACGCGAGCCCTTGAAACCCTGGCCACCGGACGAAGCCCAGGACAAAGCATTGCCCTGGCGGTCGGTAATGGTAATGATGGTGTTGTTGAACGAAGCGTGCACGTGTGCGATGCCATCGGCAACGTTCTTGCGAACCTTTTTGCGCACGCGTTGTGCCGCGCTATTGGAGGGAGCTTTTGCCATAGTGATCTCTTAGTGCGTCTTATTTTTTCAGGGATGCAGCAGCCTTACGCGGACCTTTGCGGGTACGGGCATTGGTGCGTGTGCGCTGTCCGCGCATTGGCAAACCACGGCGATGGCGGAAACCGCGATAGCAACCGATGTCCATCAAACGCTTGATGTTCATCGTGGTCTCACGCCGCAAATCGCCTTCGATAGTGAACTGGCCAATCGCATCGCGAATTTTTTCCAGGTCACCATCGGTGAGATCTTTGATTTTTTTGGAATACGCGATGCCACAGGCTTCGCAAATTTTGCGTGCGCGCGGACGTCCGATGCCGAAAATGGAGGTCAGTCCGATTTCCGCATGCTTGTGCGGCGGAATATTGATACCAGCGATACGTGCCATATTTTTCCTCTAGAACTCTAGCTATCAACCCTGACGCTGTTTGTGGCGCGGATCCGTACAGATCACACGCACCACGCCCTTGCGACGAATAATCTTGCAATTGCGGCAAATTTTCTTGACCGAGGCCGAGACTTTCATTTCTATTCTCCTAAAACTACCAAAGCGCCCTGACTT
>CAMDHL010000107.1 GCA_945898105.1 Comamonas sp. lk
CTCTTCATTGACAAAGTCAGCACCTGGATTGGCCAATTTTTTTCTTGGTTGATCTTGGCTCTGACTCTGATGATTGCTTGGGAAGTTTTTTCCCGCTACTTCCTTGACAATCCCCATGCATGGGCTTTTGACGTGATGAGCATGATGTACGGCTCGCTGTTCATGATGGCCGGCGCCTACACCTTGTCCAAGAATGGCCATGTACGCGGCGATGTGCTTTACGGTTTTTTCCCGCCACGTCTGCAAGCCTGGTTTGACTTAATTCTTTACTTTCTGTTTTTCATTCCGGGCGTGTTTGCTTTGGCTTATGCGGGCTACGGTTTTGCGGCAGATTCTTGGGCCATCAACGAGCACTCCAACGTAACGGCTAACGGCCCGCCGGTGTACCCCTTTAAAACCATTTTGCCAATTGCGGGGGCTTTTCTGCTGGCCCAAGGTCTTGTCGAGATTGTGCGTTGCATCGTTTGTATCAAGCAGGGTGAATGGCCTAAACGAGGCGACGATGTGGACGAGGTCGATGTCGAAAAACTCAAGGAAATGGTCAACGTAAAGGACGAAGACATCGCCAAACTCGATGCGCTGTTGACGGCTGGCAAGGGAACTAAATAATGAAAAAAGAAATCTGGTTTGGCCTGACGATCATGGCTCTGGTCGTGTTGACGGCCTTTATTTTGCTGCCTGCACCCTCCCAGATGGCCAACGGCCACTTGGGGCTTTTGATGCTGGCCTTGGTGGTGGTAGCGATCATGTTGGGTTTCCCAACGGCCTTCACATTGATGGGCATGGGAATGATCTTCGCCTGGATCGCCTACAAGAGCCAAAACCCTGCTTTGGCGGTGCAGCAAACCCTCGACCTGATGGTTCAGCGTGCCTATTCCGTCATGTCCAACGACGTGCTGATCTCGATCCCCTTGTTCGTGTTCATGGGCTACCTGATTGAGCGTGCCAACCTGATTGAGAAATTGTTCAAAAGCATGCACTTGGCCATGGCCCGTGTGCCGGGTTCTTTGGCTGTGGCCACCATCGTGACCTGCGCTATTTTTGCGACAGCCACCGGCATCGTGGGTGCGGTGGTCACGCTCATGGGCTTGCTGGCGTTACCCGCCATGCTGCGTGCAGGCTACAGCGTTCAGTTGTCAGCCGGTGCCATTACCGCAGGCGGTTGTCTGGGCATCCTGATTCCGCCTTCAGTCATGTTGATCGTCTATGGCGCGACGGCAGGTGTGTCGGTGGTCAAGTTGTATGCCGGTGCGTTTTTCCCGGGAATTATGCTGGCTAGCTTGTATGTCCTTTATGTAGTCATTATTGCCAAGATCAAACCCAGTATGGCTCCGCCCATGTCGGCCGAAGACCGTTTTGTGCCCTTACCTGCGTTTGCCCAAGTGGTGTCTAAAGACATTAGCAATAACGTATTGCCCGGCTTGATCGGTGCCCTCAAAGGCAAGCGCAATGCGGCTGTTCCCATGCGCGATCTGCTCAACCATCTGAGCATTGCCTTACTGCCCGCTTTGGCGGTAGCTGCAATCATGGGGACTATTTATTTCAAGGTCACCGCACCTCTGCCTGTCGAGGCGGTATCAGGCGTGATGGCCATGGGTGGAGATCTGGCTGACTCGACCGGCGCCACAGAAGAGGTCCCCAGTGTCAGCGGGTTAGCAGAGCCCGAAGCCGGTGGTTTGCAAGAACCACCGGGCGTGGCCGAAGTAGCCAAAGCAGATGCGGCACCTAGCGCAGAGCCGCTCAAAGTGGAGTCACCTGCTGTCGTTACTGCGGCTGCAGAAGCGCCCGCGGCCGAAGCTGAGCGCCAACCAGCGCCACTGTCTTTCTGGATCGGTTTGGCTAGTTGTGCGGTGGCCTTGGCCCTCTTCTATGCCTATTTCAGCTTTGCGCGTCTAGAGATCTTTAAGATGCTTCTGGGCTCGTTCTTCCCGTTGGCCCTCATGATTTTGGCGGTGCTGGGAACCATCGTGTTTGGCCTGGCCACACCAACCGAGGCCGCCGCCATGGGCTCCTTGGGTGGTTTGCTGCTTGCGGCCGCTTACCGACGCCTGAACTACGTGGTATTGCGCGAGTCGGTGTACCTGACGGCTAAAACCAGTGCCATGGTGTGCTGGCTGTTTGTGGGCTCTAGCATTTTCTCGGCGGCATTTGCACTGTTGGGTGGCCAAGAGATCATCAACACCTGGGTGCTGGGCATGGACCTGACCCCTGTGCAGTTCATGATCCTCGCGCAAGTGGTTATTTTCTTGCTGGGCTGGCCCTTGGAGTGGACCGAGATCATCGTGATTTTCATGCCGATTTTCATTCCCTTGTTACCCCACTTCGGCATCGATCCCTTGTTCTTTGGCTTGTTGGTAGCTCTAAACCTGCAAACCGCGTTCCTCAGCCCACCCGTGGCCATGGCAGCGTTCTACTTGAAGGGCGTGAGCCCGCCTCACGTCACTCTCAACCAGATCTTTGCAGGTATGTTGCCTTTCATGGCCATCCAGGTTTTTGCAATCTTCCTGCTCTACACGTTCCCCGCAATCGGAATGTGGTTGCCAGAACTGTTGTACAAATAAAAGTCAAAGCGCGCCCAAACACCTTAGATTTTAAATTTGGGTGTTTGGGTGTTTGGGCACCTTTGCATTGCAAGCCTAAATGGTTAGCCTGTGTACCGAATCTTGGTGAAAGTTAGTACACAGCAGCGTTTTTTGAGAGCAACTCGGACCAGACCAAGCGTCACGAACAAGCCGTCGATTGCATAAAGCTGCAGGCCAATGCAATGCAATGCAATGACAGTGCAATTTACTTACACGGCGCGAAAACGCGCACGGTGCATTTTGCGCAGGTTTGGGGGTTGAGCCGCGCTTTGATGGTGGGCATCAGGTCATCGCCTAGGGTGAAGAAATTTTCTGCGCCGATGGCGTCAAAAGCGCCGCTTTTGCGCAGCATGGCCAGGGGCTCGTCCTTCATATGAAAGATGTACAGCCCACCGCCCAGCGCGCGGCGGCGTTGGGCTTCTTGCGCCAGCCACTGCGCACCACCCAGGTCTACAAAATTGATGCCGGAGGCCGCCAGCAGCACATGCACGTGCGCCGGGTTTTGTGCGTCGATGGCTTGCATGGCTTCCTGCAAATGGTTGACGGCGCCAAAGAAAATCGAGCCATTGATGCGAACGATTTTGAGCTGAGGGCAATCCGGTAAACCGGTGCTTACGCTAAAGGCCGGCGGCATCTGTCCGGGCACCGGTTTGACATCATCCAAACTGGGTTGCGAGGTGCGCTTGAGATAGAGAAGCAGGGACAAAGCTACGCCGATGTAAATCGCAAATTCCAGCTGCACCGTGAGCGTGGCGATCCAAGTGGTCGCCAGCACGGCTGTCTCGGCACGACTGGCTCGCAAGATTTCGCCAATGTGGTGAAAGTCGATCAACCCCCAGGCCACGACAAACAAGATGCCGGCCATAGCAGCCACCGGCAGATATTGCGCAAGGGGGGCCAGAAACAACATAATGAAAAGCAGGAACACCGCCGAAAAAATCGCCGCCAAAGGCGTTTGAGCGCCCGCCTGTACATTGAGTCCGCTGCGGTTGAACGAGCCGCTGGAGGCATAACCGGAGAAAAAAGCACCCACAATATTCGACAAACCCTGGCCGATAAATTCCTGGTTGCCGTCAATGCGCTGTCCGGTGTTCAAAGCCATGGAGCGCGCGATGGACACCGCTTCGGTCAAAGCCAAAAGTGCCACCGCCATGGCGATCGGCGCCACGGTCTGGATAGTTTGCCAGTCAAAGTCCGGGCTAGACAACGGGGGGAAACCGATGCGCAGCGCGCCGATGCTGCCCACGCCGGTGCGCTCCAAGCCCCAAGCCTGGTTCATGGCATAGGCCAGCACACTGCCACTGACCATACCCACGATCATGTGCGGGACGCGCGGCCACCACCGCCGCGCGGCAATGCAGCAAAGCACGGTGAACAGGCTTACCGAAGTCACAAAAGGGTTGATGTCTTGCGCCTGCTGCACCAGGCCTTGCAGCACCGCCGCTACGGATGCGCCACGCGGCAGCGCAATACCGAAAAAGTTTTTAATCTGGCTTATGGCAATCAGCACCGCCGCACCGGCGGTAAAGCCGACTACCACGGTATGCGATACAAAATTCACCAACGTTCCCAGGCGCAATCCACCCAGTAGTAATTGAAACAGGCCCACCAAAAAGGTCAGGGTCAAGACAAGTTGCACATAGTGCGGGCTACCCGCTTCGGCCAGCGGGCTCATGGTGGCAAAGACCACGATAGAAATCGCCGTAGTCGGCCCGGACACCAGATGCCATGACGAGCCCCACAGCGCCGCGACGATGGCCGGCAACATGGCCGCGTACAAACCATACTCTGGCGGCATACCAGCGATGGTGGCAAAGGCCACGCCTTGCGGCACCAAAATCAAACTACCGGTTAGGCCGGCGATCAGATCGGCGCGCAAGCTGGCGCGGGCTACACGCGGCCACCATTGCAAAAAAGGCAGCCATCGCTGCAAACCAGAACTCATAGAAAACCTTCACTAAGGGTTTGCGCAAGGCGGCCAGAAGGCCCTAAATTAGCAGAAAACCGCCTAGGGATAAACCCGTGCCTCGGTCGCCACAGTCAAGCGCTTGGCGCTGCTGGGCAGGCCCAAAATTTTGTAAGCAACGGGCTTTTCTCCAGCGAAACGCGCACCATTTTGCTCCAACTTGCAGCACCAGCCTGGTGCGCTTTGCTCGTTTTAACTGGCACTATAAAGGCATGCATCTGGCTCTAGTATGGGGGCGGCGCAGAAGCCAAACTCATAAGCTCATGCACTTGGCTTGTATGCAGGGGCGTAGCATGGGCCTCGTTTACCCCGTTTATTTACTTGAAAGGTTGATCGATGAAAAAGACTCTAGTTCCAGTTATCGCCAAATCTCTGATGGGCGTGATGGTCGCTGTAGGCCTGTCCACAGCGTTCGCACAAGCCAAAAAAGAGGTGACTTTTGCTCACCAGGACATGCAATTGCCCTACCGCATACTGATGGACGCTGAGCTCGAAAAAGCAACCGGCTACAAAATTAACTGGCGCATGTTCGGCGGCGGCGGCGAAGTGATCAAAGCCATGAGCTCTGGCGACGTGCAAATCGGCGAAGTGGGCTCCAGCCCGCTGGCAACCGCCACCAGCCAGGGCCAGGACCTGCGCTTGGTTTACATCTTGGACGATATTGCAGCGTCTGACCAACTGATTTCGCGCAATGGCGCAGGCATCAACGGCTGGAAAGATCTGGTCGGCAAGAAAGTGGGAACACCTTTCGCCTCCACCGCCCACTACTCCCTGATGGTTGGTCTGCGCCTGGAAGGCGTCGATGCCAAGAGCGTCAACGTCATGAATCTGCCTCCACCAGCCATCGCGGCGGCCTGGGAGCGTGGCGATATTGACGCGTCGTTCATCTGGGATCCGGTGCTGTCCAAGATCAAGCGCAACGGCAAGAAGATTGCCGACTCCGGCGACATGGGCAAAAAAGGCTACCCCACGTTTGACGGCCTGGTCGTCGACGCGAAATGGGCAGCTCAAAACCGCGACTTCGTAGTTGCAGCGATCAAGGCCATCAGCAAAGCGGACGCCGACTACCGCGCCAATGCAGCCAAGTGGACTGTAGGCTCACCCCAGGTCAAGGCCATTGCCAAGTGGACCAAGGCTGACGAAAAAGACGTGCCCGATGCCATGGCCGCGTTTGCTCTGCCTGATCCGGCTGCCCAAATGTCCAACGCATGGTTGGGCGGCGGTACCGCCGGTGGCGCAGCCAAAACGCTTGAAAACAGCGCCAAGCTCTGGAAAGAAATCGGCCGTATCACCGATGTCAAGGCAGACTACAGCGTCTTTATCGATAGCAGCTACCTGCGCGACGCAATGAAGTAATCTGCACCGGCCAGGATCAGGGCATGAGCCCTGGCCCTTGGCTGTTTGCCAGCAGAGGGGCAACTTGCACAAAGTTCGCCCCTTTTTTCTTCTGTGTTGGACTATTACGAACTGTTATGCCTACATTGCAAATCAAAGACCTTACGGTGAATTACGCGGTCAAAGGCGGGACGCTGCAAGCACTCGCCCCCGTTAACCTGGAGATGCAGGGCGGCGACTTTGTTGTTGCGCTGGGCGCCTCGGGCTGCGGAAAGACCACCTTGCTTAACTGCATCGCCGGCTTTTTACCGCCCTCCAGTGGCGAAGTGCTGCTCAATGGAGCGCACGTCGAAGGACCGGGTGCTGACCGTGGTGTGGTATTCCAAAAGCATGCACTCATGCCTTGGCTATCGGTGATGGATAACGTCTGCCTGGGCCTGCGCATGCGCGGCATGGGTAGTGCCGAGCGACGTCGCATCGGCGAAGAGAAATTAGCATTGGTTGGCCTAGAAAAATACGCCGACCGCGCCGTCTATGAATTGTCCGGCGGTATGCAGCAGCGCGTGGGCATCGCCCGCGCCCTGGCCAGCGACCCTGAAGTGCTGCTGATGGACGAGCCCATGGGCGCACTCGATGCATTCACCCGCGAGACCGTGCAAGAAATTTTGCTGCACGCCTGGGTCAAGTCCAACAAAATGGTTTTCTTTATCACCCACTCTGTGGAAGAAGCCTTGTTTTTAGCCACTCGGCTGATCGTGATGAGCCCCAGCCCAGGCCGCATCACGCACACCTACGACGACGTGCCTTTCTCGCGCCAGTTCCTGGAACACGGCGATGCGCGCAAGGTCAAGTCCGAACCCGAATTCATCCGCATGCGCGAAGAAGTGCTGTCCATCATCCACCAACGCGAGGCTGTCCATGTCTAATCCAAGCACCCCCGCACTCAAGACCAGCGCCTTCAAAATCCCGGGCGAAGGCTCCAGCGCATTTATCACCACGGTCACCATTGTGGTGATGGCTATTGCCTGGTTTGTCGTCACGAACATGGGCTGGATCAAGCCGATCTTTCTGCCCTCACCGCAAGCAACCTACCAGCAGTTTTACGAGTACCTCACTGGCATTGCCAATGACAAACCGCTGTGGCAACACTTTATGGCCAGCATGTTGCGGGTGTTTGCCGCGTTTTTACTCGCTTGTGCGACCGCGATTCCCGTTGGCATTGCCATGGGTATGTCGCGCTTTTGGCGGGGCATTTTCGATCCGCCCATTGAGCTGCT
>CAMDHL010000108.1 GCA_945898105.1 Comamonas sp. lk
TCCACCTGGGCGCGCTGCATGGCGTCGCGCTCCAGACGATCCGCCTCTTTACCGGCTTTTTCGCTGTACACGCCATCGATCAGGTCTCGCACCTCTTTAACAATGCTGCGCGGGGTAATGCCATGCTCCAGGTTGTGGGCCACCTGGCGAGTGCGTCGCCGCTCGGTCTCACCGATGGCGCGCGACATCGAGTCGGTGATGCGGTCCGCATACAAAATCGCACGCCCATGCAAATTGCGCGCGGCCCGGCCAATGGTCTGGATGAGCGAACGCTCGCTCCGCAAAAAGCCTTCCTTATCAGCATCCAAAATGGCTACCAGCGAGACTTCTGGCAAATCAATGCCCTCCCGCAACAGGTTGATGCCTACCAGCACATCAAAGGCGCCTAGGCGCAAATCGCGCAGGATTTCCACGCGCTCCACGGTATCCACGTCGCTGTGCAGGTAGCGCACTTTCACGCCGTTGTCGCTCAAGTAGTCGGTCAACTGCTCGGCCATGCGCTTGGTCAGAGTGGTGATCAGCACGCGTTCGTTTTTGTCCACCCGAATGCGGATTTCCTGCAGCACATCGTCCACCTGCGAGCTGGCAGGGCGCACTTCCACTTCCGGGTCTACCAGGCCGGTGGGTCGCACCAGTTGCTCTACCACCTGGCCGGTATGGTCTTTTTCCCATTGCGCGGGGGTGGCCGATACGAACACCGCCTGGCGCATCTTGCGCTCGAATTCTTCAAACTTCAGGGGCCGGTTATCGAGCGCGCTGGGCAGGCGAAAACCATATTCCACCAGCGTGGTTTTGCGCGAACGGTCACCGTTGTACATAGCGCCAAGCTGGCCGATCAGCACATGGCTCTCGTCCAAAAACATGATGGCGTCTTTGGGCAGGTAATCGGTTAGCGTGGCCGGTGGTTCGCCGGGCGCTGCGCCGGACAAATGACGCGAGTAGTTTTCGATGCCCTTGCAATGCCCTATTTCGCTGAGCATCTCCAGGTCAAAGCGGGTGCGCTGCTCCAAGCGTTGCGCCTCGACCAGCTTGCCCATGCCGACCAGTTCTTTTAGCCGTTCCGATAGTTCAGTTTTGATAGTTTCGACCGCCATTAACACCTGCTCGCGCGGCGTGACGTAATGGCTGCTGGGGTAGACGGTAAAGCGCGGAATTTTCTGTCGGATGCGCCCGGTCAACGGGTCAAACAGTTGCAGCGACTCGATCTCGTCGTCAAACAACTCCACGCGAATCGCCATTTCGCTGTGCTCGGCCGGGAAGATGTCGATCGTATCGCCGCGCACACGGAAAGTGCCACGCGAAAAATCCATGTCGTTGCGCTGGTATTGCATCCGAACCAATTGCATGATCATGTCACGCTGGCCCAGCTTGTCGCCAGCGCGCAGCGTCATCACCATCTGGTGGTAGGCCTCGGGTTGACCTATTCCGTAAATCGCCGACACGGTGGCGACGATGATCACATCGCGCCGCTCCAACACGCTTTTGGTGCAAGACAAGCGCATTTGCTCGATGTGCTCGTTAATCGCCGAATCCTTCTCGATAAACAAATCGCGCTGCGGCACATAGGCCTCGGGCTGGTAGTAGTCGTAATAGCTGACGAAATACTCCACCGCATTATTTGGAAAAAATTCGCGGAATTCGCTGTAGAGCTGCGCTGCCAGGGTTTTGTTGGGCGCAAAAATAATCGCCGGCCGACCCAGTCGGGCAATCACATTGGCCATGGTGAAGGTCTTGCCCGAACCCGTCACCCCCAGCAGGGTCTGAAACACCTCGCCGTCTCGAACGCCCTCGACCAATTGCGCGATCGCCGTCGGCTGGTCGCCCGCCGGGGGATAGGGCTGGTACAGCTCAAAAGGCGAGTCAGGAAAACTGATGAATTCGCCTGGGCGCTGGGGGGCTATGACTTCAAGGGGTTCAGACATGGGCGCGGAAAGAGGACAACCCGCTAGCTTAGCGCAGTAAGCGTTGGCGCGCCATGCGCTTTGCCTCCCGGCAAAGGCTAGCCCAACAGGGCGATGACCCTACGAGGGCTAAAATGCTTCGCTGCTTTTCCCTATGCCCCGCCTGAATGCGGGCGCATCAACCCCCAACTGCTCAGGACTACTTCATGTCTCTTTTCTCCGCCGTCGAAATGGCCCCTCGCGACCCGATTCTGGGTCTGAACGAACAATTCAACGCTGATACCAACCCCGCTAAAGTCAACTTGGGTGTTGGCGTGTATTTCGACGAGAACGGCAAGCTGCCCTTGCTGCAATGCGTACAAGCTGCAGAAAAGACCATGATGGAAAAGCCCACTGCGCGCGGCTATTTGCCAATTGACGGTATTGCCGCTTACGACAGCGCTGTCAAAGGCTTGGTTTTTGGCGAAGGCTCTGAGCCGGTTACCTCCGGCCGTGTGGCCACCGTACAAGCGGTGGGCGGCACCGGCGGTCTGAAGATCGGCGCCGACTTTTTGCAGCATGTCAGCCCTGGCGCCACCGTCTTGATTTCAGACCCCAGTTGGGAAAACCACCGTGCCCTGTTCAGCCACGCCGGCTTCAAGGTCGAGACCTATGCCTATTACGACAGCCAAAAGCATGCAGTGAATTTCGAGGGCATGCTGGCTTCGCTGAATTCAGCAGCGCCAGGCACCATCGTGGTACTGCACGCCTGCTGCCACAACCCCACCGGCTACGACATTACTGCCGCGCAGTGGGACCAGGTGATCGGCGTAATTAAGGCGCGCAGCCTCACCCCTTTCCTTGATATGGCCTACCAAGGCTTTGGCCACGGCATTGCCGAAGACGGCGCCGTAGTGGCCAAGTTTGTTGCGGCCGGATTGAACTTTTTCGTGTCCACCTCATTCTCCAAGAGCTTCAGCCTGTACGGCGAGCGCGTCGGCGCCCTAAGTGTGGTCTGCCAGGACAAAGAGGAATGCGCCCGCGTGCTCAGCCAACTCAAAATCGTGATCCGTACCAATTACTCCAACCCGCCCATCCATGGCGGCGCGGTGGTGGCCGCTGTGCTGGGCAACCCCGCCTTACGCGCCCAATGGGAAGAAGAGCTAGGCACGATGCGCGTACGCATTAAGACCATGCGCCAAAAGCTGGTCGAGGGCCTGAAAGCGACTGGCGTAGCCCGGGATATGGGTTTTATTACCAGCCAAATCGGCATGTTCAGCTATTCCGGCCTGAACAAGGACCAGATGGTGCGCCTGCGCAATGAATTTGGCGTTTATGGCACGGATACCGGCCGCATGTGCGTGGCCGCGCTGAACGCCAAAAACCTGGACTATGTGTGCCAGTCGATTGCTAAAGTGCTCTAAGCGCGCCGCCAGGAGGGATAAACGCATCGGATGTCCGATGCGTAAGCACGCCAATCAGGAAATGCTGTTATATTGCACTGCAACATTTTCCAAAGGATAGCCAGATGCTCTACGAGCTTTACGAGACCCAGCGCGCACTGATGGAACCCTTTTCCGACTTGGCTAATTTCGCCGCCAAGTCGCTATCCAACCCGGTTTCGCCTCTTTCGCAATCCTCTCTTTCCCAGCGTATGGCGGCCGGCTACGAGCTGATGCACCGTCTGGCCAAAGACTATGAAAAGCCCGAATTTGGTTTGCGCACTGTCGATGTGGATGGCGTCGAGGTAGCGATTCATCAGCGCGTCGAGTGGAGCCGCCCATTTTGCGACTTGCTGCGCTTTAAGCGCCTGACCGACGATTCGGACACCCTGATCAAGATCAAGGACCAGCCCGTGGTACTGATCGTGGCGCCGCTATCGGGCCACTATGCAACGTTGCTGCGCGACACCGTCAAAACCATGCTCAAGGACCACAAGGTCTACATCACCGATTGGAAAAACGCGCGCTTGGTGCCCTTGTCCGAAGGCCGTTTCAATCTGGATGACTACGTCAACTATGTGCAGGACTGCATCCGCTTGGTTCAAGGCAAATACGGTAATTGCCATGTGATGAGCGTCTGCCAACCCACAGTGCCGGTGCTGGCCGCTGTTTCGCTCATGGCCTCGCGCGGGGAAAAAACACCACTATCCATGACCATGACGGGTGGCCCGATTGACGCACGCAAATCGCCCACTGCGGTCAACAACCTGGCCATGAACAAAAGCTACAACTGGTTTGAAAACAATGTGATTTACAAAGTGCCGGGTAAATTCCCCGGTGCCGGCCGCCGCGTGTATCCGGGCTTTCTGCAACACACCGGTTTTGTAGCCATGAACCCGGACCACCACGCAAAAAGCCATTACGACTATTTCAAAGATCTGATCAAGGGTGATGACGTCAGCACCGAAGCACACCGCAAGTTTTACGACGAGTACAACGCGGTACTGGACATGGATGCGGACTACTACCTAGACACCATCAAAGTAGTGTTCCAAGACTTCAGTTTGGTAAACGGTACTTGGGATGTGCGCTCCCCCCGTGGCGATGCAGAGCGCGTGCGCCCCGCTGCTATCAAGAGCACCGGCTTGCTGTCGGTGGAAGGCGAGCTGGATGATATTTCGGGCTCGGGCCAAACCCGCGCCGTACATGACATTTGTACCGGCGTGCCACCAGCCCACAAGAAGCATTTTGAAGTGACCGGTGCCGGCCACTATGGCATTTTTTCCGGCCGCCGCTGGCGCGACGTGGTCTACCCCACGGTAAAAGCCTTTATCAAGAGTTACCAACCCGCTGGCGCGATGTCAGCCACTACGGCGCCAAAGGCAGCGGTAGCGGTAGCGATAACTAAAGCAGTACCCAAGGCCCGCCGCGTCGTGACTAAACCGGTTGCGGCACCCGTTCCCAAAACCACTAAAGCCGAGAAAACCGCGGCTAAGGCAGTGCCCTCCACCACATGGCGTGGAGCCGCTGCGCCAGCCGCCAAGACTACCGTGGCGGCGAAAACCAAGACTAAGGCAACTGCCAAAGCTGCCACTTTAGTGAAAAAAGTGGCGTCAAAACCCGTCCGCGCCAAGGCCGCGCGCAAAGCCTGACCTAGGTGCGGTGACCGCAACGCCGCCCCCTAGCATAGCGCTGGCTGCACGCATCCTAGATGCGCTGCCGCAAACCCAGTGCACTCGCTGCGGCTATCCCGATTGCGCCGCCTACGCGCAAGCTATTGCACAAGAAAAAGTGGGCATTAACCAATGTCCGCCCGGCGGAGCGCAAGGGATTGGTCGATTAGCTGCCATCACGGGCCATGCTGTCACGCCGCTTAACCCACAGTTTGGCGTCGAAGGCAGGCGCAGTGTGGTCTTCATCGACGAGGAGTGGTGCATAGGCTGCACCTTGTGCATAGAAGCCTGCCCGACCGATGCCATCTACGGCACCAACAAACGCATGCACGGGGTGATAGAAGAGTTTTGTACTGGCTGCGAGTTGTGCCTCCCGGTCTGTCCGGTCGATTGCATCCTGCTCGAACCTGCCCATGACAATGCAGCCAGTGTGGCGCCGCCCACCGGCTGGGATGCGTGGTCAGACGAACAGGCGCAAACTGCGCGCACGCGTTATGCCGCTGCGCAAAGCCGCCGCGCAGAAAGTGCGCAAAGCAAACGCGCTGCCAAAGCGCAAGAAGCGGAGGACAAATTGGCGGATCTGAGCGCGCATTCGCGCATCACAGACCCGATCGAATTAGCGCGCAAAAAAACAATGATTGAAGCGGCCATGGCGCGGGCGCGCCAACGCTAAGCCGCCAGCGCGAAACGCGAAAACGCGCTCACCACTTCTGGCGGCGCTTGCACCAATTCAATCAGCACGCCCTCGCCAGAGATAGGAAATTCTTCACTGCCCTTGGGGTGCAAAAAGCAAATATCAAAACCGGCTGCGCCCTTGCGTATGCCACCGGGCGCGAAGCGCACGCCCTGCTGCATCAGCCAGTCCACGGCCGCTGGCAGATCGTCGATCCAAAGGCCCACATGGTTGAGCGGCGTGGTGTGGACGGCCGGTTTTTTGTCTGGGTCTATGGGTTGCATCAAATCGACCTCCACCTTGAAGGGGCCGCTGCCAATGGCGCAAATATCTTCATCGACGTTTTCACGCTCACTTTGGAAAGTGCCTGTCACTTCCAACCCGAGCATGTCCACCCATAGGGTTTTAAGCCGCTGCTTATTGGGCGCACCAATAGCAATTTGCTGTACACCCAGCACCTTAAAGGGCCGCGCGCTCATGCGAACTCCACAATCGGCTGGTCCACCGACAAGCTCTCGCCCTGCGATGCCAGCACCTTGCTGACCACGCCATCGGCGGCGGCGAACAATACGTTTTCCATCTTCATGGCTTCAATCACCGCCACGCGCTCGCCGGCCTGCACTTTTTGGCCGGGCTCGACCAGCACCTGCGACAAGAGTCCGGGCATGGGCGAGAGCACAAAGCGACTCATGTCTGGCGGCGATTTGAAGGGCATCATGCGATGCAAAGTCGCCATGCGCGGCGAGACCACCAGCGCGTCGATGCGGGTACCGTTGTGCTGCACGCGCAGCGCCAGCGGGTTCTTAGGCGTACCGCGCTCAATTTGCGCGGTAAAGGCTTTACCGTTCACCGTACCGGTGATTGCAATGTCATTGAGGCGCGATTGGCTGCGAATTTCGTAGTGGGCATCTGCGACCCGCACGCGCGCTGAACCGGTATCGCCCACAAACTCGTCCACGTGCACTGGCGTGTAAACATGGCTGCCACTGTCCGACATGGCAATGACCACGTAGTCTTTGCCGGCCTCCACTGCGTAGCCGGGCAACTGGCCACTGATAGCGGCAGTGCGCTCGCGCGACTTGCGGCGCACAAACGCGGCTAGTGCCGTGAGGAAATGCGCGTCCTCGTGCGGCACGTCTTCGGCGCGGAAACCGTGGGAATAGTTCTCGGCGATAAAGCCGGTATTGAAATCGCCCGCCACAAACTTAGGGTGCGCCAACAAAGCCGCTTGAAACGGAATATTGCTGGAGACGCCACGGATGACAAAGCCATTAAGCGCCTCGCGCATTTTGGCAATCGCGTCCAAACGATCTTTACCGTGGACGATCAGCTTGGCGATCATCGAGTCGTAGTACATGGGTATCTCGCCACCGTCACGCACGCCGGTGTCTACGCGCACACCCAGTAAATCGGCTGTATTGCTTTGGAACATGGTTTGCGCAGGTGGCGCAAAACGCACCAAGCGACCCGTGGAGGGCAAGAAATT
>CAMDHL010000109.1 GCA_945898105.1 Comamonas sp. lk
TTTCGTTAACTCAATTGAGAAATTACGGTATAGACGGCAGATTTCACGCCGACCAGGGTGGTCGTCGATCCCTCCGCCCCGGGTAGCCAGGTGCGCCAATTCAATGCCAACAACTGTCCAACCACGGCGAGCGCCATGAACACACAAAACATCAAAACAAATATCATCCGGTAGCCATTGAGGTGGCTATCTGAAATAAATGTCGGATCCGTTTGGTTTACTTGGGCCATAAATACCTCCATTTTTTGGTTCGTTAGAACCAGGGACGCCAGATCCACACCAAGCTGTGCGCGAAGAACGCGCCCACGGCCCACAAGATGTACCCTTGTACGTAGTACTGGTGGAACTCCTGGGCCTCTTCGTCTGTCAGCCCTGAGGGGTTAGCTGCATCAGTCATAGTTAGTGCCTCTCACAAAATGCCTTACGGCGACTATCCGCACCCGGATGGATGCGGAACGGACTGCCGCAGCACGAATGCCACTGCAGTTGAACCCCCGGACAAGCCGGAGGATTGGTCGTTCGGACGAACACCACAGCACGGCTTTCACGCGTGTGCTCCAGCATTTGCCTGACCGAACAATTCGATAAACCTTTTTGCCTCCACCAACGAGCGCCCGGTCTCGCGCGCATCGCGCTCAGCCTGGTCGCGCATACGCTTGGCGGCAGAAATACGTACCAGCACCGGCTGCTGTTCCAGCAGCTCTTCCATCAACCGCTGTGCCTCAGGCTCCCATGGCAGCAGGGAGTCATCAATAGCGCGGCTCGGGCTCGCTTCAATCTTGTCCAGCTCCGTGCCCAATGGCAGGATGTGGAATAGCGCGTCAAACAAAGCGTTGCAAAACTCTTGAATGATGTAGGTGGCACCGGCATAGCCCATGAATGGGGTGCCGGTGTGGCGTCGAATAATGGGCAGCGGAAAACTAGCCGGAATAAAGCTCGTTTTCATCATGCCGCCACCGCCGCACTCAGCCAGGTAGATGCGTTCGTTGTAGCTACCGTAGAGCACTAGCGGTGTTTTTTCGGTGACCAGTTTGCGTACCTCTGCGTTATCGGTTTTGGCACCAGCCAGCCGGGATATTGCAAAGTTGCAGGGCAGGCCCATCTCGTCTTCCAAGAAATGGCGGATACCGCGCGTATAGGTTTCGTTCGCCACCACGCCAAAGTTGGCAGTGCCGAAAAAGTCTTGCGTCACCGAGCGCCACAAGTCCCATATGGGTTTGATCGTGCTGTGCTTTTCGCGCTCGATAAAAGGCTCAGGGTCCAGGCCTAGTAGCTCGCCCAGTTTGCGCAAAAACTTGGTAGTGCTGTGCAGGCCAATAGGCGCTTGCAAGTAAGGCCGCTCCAGCGCCTCGCACAGCATGCGGCCAAATTCGCGATACATGCAAATGTTCACATCCGCTTCCACTAGACGCGACACATCGGCCAAGTGGCTACCCAGCGGGAACACCATATTTACTTCGGCGCCTATGCCTTGCACCAGGCGGCGAATCTCAGCCAGATCGCTCGGGCAATTGAAAGTGCCGTAGCTGGGTCCGATGATGTTCACGCGTGGACGCTCACCGACTTTGCGTTCGCGCTTGGGCACTTCGCGCAAACCGTATTGCTGCCACAGCCAGAACATGGCGCGGTTGGCGCATTGCCACTGGTCTTCGTCAATCGTACGTGGCAAAAAGCGCTGCAAATTCGTACCTTCGGGGGTGACGCCGCCGCCAATCATTTCGGCGATAGAGCCAGTCACCACCACCGAAGGCAGGTCTGGGTCCAGCGCTGCATGAGCACGGCGCATTGAGCCTTCGGTGCCTTCGCGCCCGAGTTGTTCTTCAGCCAAGCCGGTCACGACGATGGGCAATTCGTGTGGTGGCAGCGCATCGGTGTAATGCAGCACCGAAGTCACTGGCAGGTTCTCGCAACCCACCGGTCCGTCAATCACCACCTGCAAACCTTTGATGGCGGTGAACACATACACCGCTCCCCAGTAGCCCCCGGCGCGATCGTGGTCCAACACTAGCATGGCAGTCCCTCCGAAGTGGGGGTGTGCGCTGCGTTCGTTGTGGCAATTGCCAACGGCAATTTCAAGCAGGACTGGCTCATATCATGGCCTCCGCTTTACGTTTCTTGGCCTGCTTTTCCAACAAGCGACGTGTCTCGGCTTTGAACTCTGGACGATCTTGTGGCACGCCGTGGGCGCTTTCCCACACACCAGTGGCATGGCCGGTACCGGCATCGCCAAAAAAGGCTTTCATCTCGTCAAAGCGCGACTTGTTACCAATGGCCGCGTTGATGACCTGTGCCAACGAACCCGCACCTGCGGGGCCCATCAGCGGGCGCGCAGAAATCAGGTTGGTGAAGTACAGGCCTGGGATGGACAGTTCTTTAGCCGCTTGCACCACTGGCGTAGTGCCAATGGCCAGGTCGGGCTTCCATTCATGCATGGCCGCCAGGTCTTGCTCCAGCGACGCGCGGTACTGCACATGCACGCCATGCGCTTCTAGCCACTGGCAATCAGGCTCACTCCAGACGGTACGGGGGCAGGCGGTGCCCACATAGCGCAGATCCGCGCCGCTTTCCACCAGCAAGCGCGCCACCAGCAGTTCCGAACCTTCGTATCCGCTAAGCGTGATGCGCCCTTTAATTGGCATGCGCGCCAAGCCACCTTTGATGGCTGGAAGCATGATGTTTTTTACCAAGTCGATTTTCGCTTGCGGCACATTGGCTGCATTGCCAATGGCTTGCAGCCAGGCCTCGGTGCCGTCATGGCCGACCGGAGCCGAACCAACGATGGGCCGGCCTGCAGCTTCAAATTCGCGGATGCTGGCGGTGTAAAACGGATGAATCGCGCCCACTGCCGCGCAGTCCAGTGCAGCATAGAGCTCGCGCCATTCGCGGGTCGGCACCACTGGTCCGGCGGCCAGGCCCATGGGCTCGAGCATGCGGCCAATGATCACCGGATCGGCAGGGAACATTTCGCCAACGAGGGTGATCGTCGGTTTGTCAGAACGCCCGGTACGCGGGGCTTGCACCGGACCGGCCAGCGCCTCTTCGCGGGCAAATTTCAGCATCGCACCGGCCAATACGTCTTTGGCTTCAGCATGCGTGGGGACACCAAAACCAGGTACGTCGATGCCGATGATGCGCACGCCGTTGATATCCTTGGGCAGCAGTTGCAGCGGCACACCGCTGGCCGTAGGCACGCACAAATTGATGATGATGATGGCGTCGTAATTGGCTGGGTCGGCCTCTTTGTAGACCGCTTCGCGAATGTCTTCAAACAGCTTACCCGTGACCAGCGATTCGGAATTGAAGGGCACATAACCCACACTGCGTTTCGCGCCATAGAAGTGCGAAGTAAACGTCAAGCCATACACGCAGCAAGCCGAGCCCGACAAAATGGTGGCGGTGCGACGCATGCGCAGACCCACACGCAAGGAACCAAAGGCAGGGCACATGCTTTGGGGCTGGTCGTGCGGTCCCGCTTTGGGGTCTACCGGATAGTCTTTGGCGTACTGTGCCAGCACTTCCGACTTGCCCGAAGCTTTTGCTGCCGCCAGCATTTTTTCACCGCCCGCGTGGCATCCCATGCCATCGCCTTCAATGGCAGTGCTCACGCCCGCCGGCGCTGTTGCATTGACGATTGGAATGGTTTTGCTCATGAATCAGTGCCGCTTGGAGATCAAACTTCGTCGTAGACCACTTCGAGGGTGGGCTTGGTGTTTTCGGTGCGTCCGCACATATCAAATTGGGTCGCTGGTTCCAGCACTACATCGCGACCGACAGCGGAGGCTGCGAACAGGCTGAGCAACTGGTCTTGGGTAAGCGGATTGGGGCGCACTGGTTGCGAGGTGCCCACGTTTTCTGCCAACTCGGCAAACATAGGGCCCCACACGGAGTCGGGTCGGCCAATGATTTCGTAGCTGGCACTCTTTCTGCGAATGTCTTCGTTCGCCGGAATGGTGGACAACACCGGGATGCCGACTTGCGTGGCGAACTGCGCAGCTTCGCCGGTGCCATCGTCGCGGTTGATGACCATGCCGGCCACGCCCACATTGCCGCCGAGCTTGCGGAAATACTCCACCGCCGAGCAAACGTTATTGGCCACATACAGTGACTGCAAATCATTGCTAGCCACCACAATCACTTTTTGGCACATATCACGGGCAATCGGCAGGCCGAAACCGCCGCAGACCACATCGCCCAAAAAGTCGAGCAACACATAGTCAAAACCCCACTCGTGAAAGCCGAGTTTTTCTAACAGCTCAAAGCCATGGATGATGCCGCGACCACCGCAGCCGCGACCAACTTCAGGGCCACCTAATTCCATGGCATAAACGCCATCACGCTTGAAGCACACATCGCCAATGGCCACGGCTTCGCCAGCCAGTTTTTTCTTGGATGAAGTTTCGATAATGGTCGGGCAGGCACGTCCGCCGAACAACAGACTGGTGGTATCGCTCTTAGGATCGCAACCGATGAGCAAGACCTTTTTCCCCTGCTGCGCCATCATGTAACTGAGGTTGGCTAGCGTGAAACTTTTACCGATGCCGCCTTTGCCATAAATCGCAATGATCTGGGTTTCTTTAGTTACTTCTTTGGTGCTGACCGGCGTCGGTTCTATGGCCGCTTCGGCACGCAAAATATCGCGCATGAAATTTACCGGGGCCACCGCAGGAATTGTGCTTGCGCTCATGCTATTTGTCTCCAATCAAGAACCATCTTCAAACAATCGGCATCGCCAAAGGCGGTGCGGTAGGCCGCATCGGCCTGTGTTGCTTCGTGTTGGTGCGTAATCAAGCCGTCCAAGGACAAGCGGCCATCGCCTGCCAATGCAATCACTGCGGCTAAGTCTGGCGGCGCCCATTGCGCGGCCACACGGATACGCGCTTCGCGCATAAACGCCGGCGGGAAAACAAAAGAAAGTGGTGCGTCATAAAAACCTGCCAGCACCACTTCGCCGCCGGGGGATAGGCGGCTGATCAATTCATCGAGCAAGGAGCCCACGCCGCTGACATCACAAATGCATTGGTAATTGCGCCGTGTGTCGGCGGACGGGTCGATCACCTCGTAACCCACTGCACCGCCGCGCCGCGCCGGGTTGGTATCCCAAACCACAGGGGTATGACCGGCCAATACGGCCAGGCGCGCCATCATGCGGCCCAGAACGCCGTGGCCGACGATCAAATCTGGCTGCCGGGTACCCGGTGCGCTGTGCGCGTGGTAGGCCGTGGCCGCCAGTGCGAACAAGATACCTTGCTCCGCCAGGGACTCTTTAATAGGCAGGGCGCGCGCTGAGGGCACGACCAGGCGCGAGGCCGAACCGCCAAACAAATTACGCGCGTCGGTAAAACATTGCGAGCCGGGCAGATACACCTGAGTCCCAACCGCTACGGTGGCTTGGTCTCCGGCAGCCACCACGCGGCCGACGGTTTCGTAGCCGGGCACCAGCGGATAGCCCATGCCAGGGAAGGCGGGCATGGTGCCTTCCCACAACAAGCGCTCGGTACCGGTGCTGATGCCGCTGTATTCGACTTTGACCAGCACATCGCTGGCGCCCATTTTGGGCAGCGTCAGACCGCTCAAAGCCAGGGCCTTGGGCTGTTGGAAAACAATCGCGTTAGCTTGCATGGGTGTATCGTTACATTGACAAACATCAATGTCAATTAATATTTACAGAAGTTTCGGTTTTTGAGGGTAAACCCTTACATTTCCGGCCAATCAGGATCTGTGTTTGCAACGGCATGGGGTTGGGCACGATTTCCAGATGGCTAAATCCGGCCTCGGCCATCATGGCCATCAGCTCGCGCGGAGTGCGCAGGCGACCAGCGCCCATGGCCAGCAGGTAAAAGTGGAAATAGGCGTCGCCCTGTGGCGTCTCGTCCGCCTCTTGCGCCATGGGCTCGGACAGCAGCAAAGTACCGCCTGCTGGCAGTGCTTGGTAGATCGAGGCCAGCAGGGTGCGCACGTCGGCGTCCGGGTGGTCGTGGGCCACGCGGATCAGGGTCACGAGGTCTGCGCCCTGAGGCAGCGGGTCTTTCAGGAAGCTGCCGGGATGCGCCTCGGAGCGGTCCTGCAAGCCCTGGCGCGCAAAATTGGCCCGGGCCAGTGCAGCCACTTCGGGCAGGTCAAACAACTTGACGTGCAGGTGCTTGGCATGCAGCGCCAAACGCGACATAAACGTGCCCTGGCCGCCGCCTACGTCCATCACGCAGAGGTGGTCGTCGAAACGATAACTGGCCAAAATCTCGTCCACCACAAAAGGCTGCGAAGCCGACATCAGGTTGGAATAGCGGGCGTATTTATCGGCCTGCGCAAGCGCTGCCTGAGCCGCTTGCGCTGCTTGTGCCTCGTCGTCCAAGGTGTAAGGCCAGTATTGCGCCATTGCGCCGGGTTGGCCGGGGCCTTGCAGCATGGCTACAGGGTCTTGCATGTCCTGGTAGAGCACGGCGTGGTGTTCGATCATGGCGCGGATGCCGGCGTGGCCGGCCACTGGCGCGCCCAGCGGGCCCAGGCCATAGCGACCCTGGCTGCGCACATTAAGCAGGCCTAGCGCCAGCGCCGATTGCAGCAGGCGCTGCAGACCGGCGGGCGGCAGTTGCGTCCATTGCGCCAATTCGTCCAGGCTGCGCGGCTGTGCTGCCACGGCTTCCAAAATGCGCAAGCGCACACAGGCCAGCAATACTTGCGAATAGACAAAACCGGCCATCAGGTCAAACACCTGGCGCGCACGCCGACGCGTGATCCAGCGCGTCAGCGGGTTGGACACGCTCCAGCGGTACAGGGCATCGCTGGTTAACCAGCGATCCATCAGCGCACCCAGGCGATCCGCCCAAGGCGACATGCGCCCGTGGGATTGCGGCAGCGAGGCCAGATCTAATGTTTTCATACCGGGATATTCCTAAAAAGCGCGATGCGGCGGGCCGGGGTGCTTAGGCGCCCACGGTCGGCGAGGACTGCGTGCTTGGCGCGGATTGCGTGGCTGCCTGCCGGTAGGCGTTGCAGGCGGCACGCGGCACCAGGCGTTCAGACTCCTGCCAGACCAGATCGCGCATAGCCTTTGCGGCAGGCCCTTCGGGAATCGAGTCGGCGGCGGCTTGAATCAG
>CAMDHL010000110.1 GCA_945898105.1 Comamonas sp. lk
CTACCCCAGCAAAGCCCGCAGTCTTTTGACTGCACTTTGGAGCAGGTGGCGCGCTTGCGACCGGACCGGATTGCGCTGTATGCCTATGCGCATTTGCCCACACGCTTTAAGCCGCAGCGGCGCATCGACGCTATGCAATTGCCCGGCGCTGCGGACAAAGTCACCATGCTGTCACGCTCGCTGGCCGCGCTGTCGGCGGCGGGTTATGTGTATGTGGGCATGGACCACTTTGCCCTGGCTGAAGACGCACTGGCCGTGGCAAAGCGCCAGGGTCGGTTGCACCGCAACTTTCAGGGCTACAGCACCCAACCTGATTGCGATCTGATTGCCCTGGGCGTTTCCTCCATCGGCTGCGTGGGTGCCGTGTATAGCCAAAACGCTAAGAGCTTGGACGAGTACTACGACCTGCTGAACCACGACCATTTGCCGGTGGTGCGCGGCTTGGCGCTCAGCCGCGACGACATCCTGCGCCGCTCGATCATCATGGCTTTGATGTGCCAGGGTGCGGTGCACTTTGAGTCGGTGTCGACCGCTCACTTGGTGGACTTCACCCGCCACTTCGCGCCAGAGCTGCAAGCCCTGCAAGCGCTGCAGGTGCAAGGGCTCGTGGAAGTGGACGATGCGGGTATTCAGGTCACCGCCATGGGCTGGTACTTTGTACGTGCCATCGCTATGGTGTTTGACCGCCACTTGCAAGCGGACGTGAATCGCAACCGTTTCTCCAAAATCTTGTAAGGCCAGTTAGCATCGATCTGTGCCCTCTGCGCTTGTTTCTCTTGCGCCCACAGCCTTGCTGATGGGCTTGGCTGGTGGCCCGCATTGCGTGGCCATGTGCGGTGCTGCCTGCGCTGGCATAGGCCAAGCGGCAGGCGCGGCTCGGGGGCGCGCGCTGTTGGCTTTTCAGGCCGGACGCATCGCCGGGTACGCGGCGCTGGGCGCGCTGGCTGCTGCCTCCATGCAAGGCCTGGGTTGGCTAACGGTGCAATCGGTGGCGCTGCGCCCGCTTTGGACTTTTTTGCATATCGCGGCTATTGCATTGGGCTTGTTGCTGATGTGGCGTGCGCGTCAGCCACAGTGGCTGGAAACGCTGGGGCGTTTTTTGTGGACGCGCGCCCAAAGCCTGGGACTGCAAAGTGGTGCGGCACCTGGCCTGATTGGCATGCTGTGGGCCTTGCTGCCTTGTGGCCTTTTGTATTCGGCGGTCATGGTCTCGGCGCTGGCCGGTAGCGTGGCCGGTGGTGCGCTGCTCATGGCCTTGTTCGCGCTGGGCAGCGGCATCACCATGCTGATCGGGCCATGGCTGTGGCTGCGTTTAGTGACGCGCAGGGGTTTGTCTGCTGAAGGCGCTCCCCTTGTCTTTAACCCCTCGGGTATTCCCACAAGTCATATCTCAGGGTTCGACGTGCTTGTGGCACCCGTAACGCCCGCAACATCAGCCGTATCACGCGGCGATTGGGGCGTGCGCCTGGCCGGTGCCGCGTTAGCAGCCAGCGCCGCCTGGGCCTTGTGGATGGGCCTGGTGCACGACACCGCACCATGGTGTGTAGTGGCTTAAGGTCTATTCCGCCTAGGGATAATGCGGGCATGGAGTTTTCTACACCGGCCTCACTTCCTCTGATGGACAAGGCACTTAGCAATACCTTGACCGACGTACGCTGGCGTCTGTCCGTGGCGCCGATGATGGACTGGACCGACCGCCATTGCCGTTATTTCCATCGTCTACTGACACGCCACACCCGGCTCTATACCGAGATGGTGACCACCGGCGCACTGCTGCATGGCGATGTGGGGCGGCATTTGCGTTTTAATGCCGAAGAGCAGCCGCTGGCGCTACAACTCGGTGGTAGCGAGCCGGCAGACCTCGCGCGTGCCGCCCGTATGGGCGTGCAGTGGGGCTATGACGAAATCAACCTCAATTGCGGTTGCCCCAGCGAGCGCGTGCAACGCGGCGCTTTCGGCGCCTGCCTAATGAACGAGCCGGCTCTGGTGGCCGATTGCGTGAAGGCCATGGTCGATGTGGTGGACGTGCCGGTGACGGTTAAGCATCGCATCGGTATCGATAAAAACGAGGACTACGCATTTGTGCGCGACTTTGTCGGCACGGTGGCGCAGGCCGGTTGTGACGTGTTTATCGTGCATGCACGCAATGCCTGGTTGCAAGGCCTATCGCCCAAAGAGAACCGCGAAATTCCGCCTCTGCGTTACGACATGGCCTACCGCTTAAAAAAAGACTTTCCTAGTCTTCAAATTGTTGTGAACGGCGGCATTACAAACAATGCCGACATCGCCACCCATTTGCAGCAAGTAGACGGTGTGATGTTGGGTCGCGAGGCCTATTACCGCCCCTGGTTGATGACCGAGTGGGATGCGCTTTTTTATGGGGCAGTGCACACGCCGCTTCAGCCCGAAGTGGTGGAAGAAGCCATGGTGCGCTACATGGAGCGCGCCTATACCGAAGACGGTTGCCCTTGGTATGCGATTGCCCGCCATATGCTGGGCCTGTACCACGGGCGGCGTGGCGCGCGCCTGTGGCGCCAAGTCTGGAGCGACCACCGCTTAAAGCCCTTGCCCCCGCGTGAGGTGCTGGCCCGCGCACGCGCGGCTATGGCGCAGTCCGCCGTTGTGGCAGACCATGCAGCCTGAGTCAAAGGCTGGCGCGCTGCGCATAGCCAAATTGCTAATCTGGGTGATTCCACTTTTGTGGATAGTCAATTCCGTCATCGCCCGGCGCGCCACAGGCGTCATTACGCCGCATGTGCTGGCCTGGGGGCGCTGGGCCTTGGCCGGGGCGATATTGGCGTGGGTTACTCGCGCTGAGCTTTGGCAGCATCGCCAGGAACTGCGCACCCACGCCAGGCGCTATCTGCTGCTGGGCGCTTGCGGTATGTGGATCTGCGGCGCGGCGGTGTACTTTGCCGGGCAGACCACCACCATGATGAATATCTCGCTCATCTACGCAGCCTCGCCGGTGATGATTGCCGTGGGCTCGGTGCTATGGCTGCGCGAAGCGTTTTCAAAGCGCCAGGCGCTGGGCGTAGTGATGGCGTTGGCGGGCGTGGTGCATGTAGTGGTGCAGGGGCAATGGCTCTTGCTCACGCAAGTGGTGTTTGTACCCGGCGACTTATGGATCGCGGCTGCCGCCACAGCCTGGGCCGCGTATTCCATGCTTCAAAAACACTGGGGCAACCCCATGAGCGCCAGCGCCCAACTCGCAGTCATATGTGCGGGGGGCGTGGTGGTGCTGACGCCTTTTGCCATTTGGGAACTGCTGCAAGGCGGCCCGCCGCTCGGTACGCAAGCGCTTGCTTTGGTGGTGATGGCCGCTCTGTTTCCCGGCGTGCTGGCCTATTGGATTTATGGCTGGACGCAGTCGGTTCTCGGCCCCGGCCCGGTGGCTATGACGATGTACCTCGGGCCTCTGTACGCGGCCGTCGTGGCCTGGCTCTTTTTAGGCGAGGCGCTGGAGCTGCACCACCTGATTGGCGGCGTGCTGATTTTGTCCGGCGTGGGCCTGGTGGTGGCGGGGAAGCGGGCGGGGGACTAACAAAGCACTGCGCTAGTTCGCTGATTTTTTGTTTTAAGCGGCGGCAGTTCCTGGCTTGCTGGCGTCGGCTGGAATAGCGAGTCTTTAGGCTCCAAAACCGCGCTCTGGTGAAAAGCAGAGCCGCATCCTATGGAGCGATGCTCCCCGCCAAGTTGGAATCGGCCTGCATCAACCCCAATTCCGTCATTGCGCGCGCAGCAGCGAAGCCATCCACTTTGGCCTGTGAATTAAGTGCGTATGGGTCGCCGTGGTACTGCGCCCCTGGCGATGACGTGCTTTGGCAGAGCTTCCCTAGCAGGGTGGCTCTCTTTTCTTTGTTCAATATGCCCTCGAAAGTTTAAAAAAATCATAAGAGGCATATTTACACCTCTTATGATGATTAAATTCGATAAAAGTCCTAAGTAAGTTGCTTATGAAGATTAAAAATTACCATAAAATATATATGGTAGAGGCAGATTAAGGGTTCTTATTGAGTTTTTTATTCACTAAAGGCACTATAAGGGCGTTTACGTAGAAAGATTTTAGGCCAATTCAAAATGATTGAAAATCAGACACTTAACGAGCATGAGCTTGACCTAGGCGAAAAACTCAAGCGTCTGCGTCTCAATAAAAACTGGGATCAGAAAATGCTCGCGGCGCGCGCTGGCGTGAGCGTGCGCGCCCTGCGAAACCTCGAAGCTGGAAATGGCTCGACTGTCAAGACGCTGTTGAGCATCGTGCGTGCGCTTGGTCGGGAGTCGTGGCTAGAAACGATAGCGCCAGTGGCGACGATCAATCCCTTGACTCTGACAAGTCGCGCTTCAAAGCGTGTGCGCGCAACAAGCCCCAAAGTTAGGATAAATGCAGCCAAACGGCTCCTTGCTAACGCGCAGACCGCCCAAGCCGAGGGCCAACAGGCACCTGGCTCACTATTTCAAATTAATGCAGCTCGCCGATTGCTCGAAGGAACTGAACAAGAAATTGAATAGCCGCCTCTAAAAAATCTGAATCCCAATAACGCGTTTCAAGAATCGTATGACCACGAAAAAGACTACAGCAAAAACAATAGGAGGCAAGCCATTCACACACGTGGACGTAGTAAAGGTGCACTTGTGGCAAATACACATAGGCTCCGTCAGCCTCGATCCAAAGTATGGGTTCTATGTCTTTAACTACACCCAAGAATTCATCCATAGCGGCATCGAGCCATCACCATTGCAGATGCCTCTATCAGAGGAAGGTTACATTTTCACGGATCTTCCAGAAGCAACGTACCAACGATTGCCAGCCATGCTCAGCGACGCGTTACCGGATGATTTTGGTAATGCACTTATCAACCGTGAAATGGCAGACCGTGGCGTCTCAGTCTCGAGGGTCACGCCCTTAGACAGGCTGGCCTATATGAGCAATCGGGCGATGGGAGCGTTGAAGTTTCAGCCCATGCGCGGTCCAGTAAGACGCAAGCCTACTGCCATTGACCTCAGTTCGCTCGTTGAGCAAGCACGTAAGGCCGTAACAGGTGTCATGGATGACGATGATCATACCCACGCGGCGCTACGCAACATCATTGATGTTGGCACATCGGCTGGAGGTGCACGCGCAAAAGCGGTCATTGCATGGAACCCTACAACCGATGAAATTCGTTCAGGCCAGCTAGATGCTCCTGATGGTTTCGAGCAATGGCTCCTAAAGTTCGACGGATTAGACAAGAACCGTACCTTAGGTTCTTCGCAAAGTTATGGTCGAGTCGAGTACGCCTACCATTTGATGGCACGCGACGCAGGCCTCCATATGACTGATTGCCGACTTCTCAAGGAAAACGGTCGTGCGCACTTCATGACCCGACGTTTTGACAGAGAAGAAAATGGTGATCGCAATCACATGCAAACGCTTTGCGCGATGTCGCATGTTGACTACAAAAAGAAAGGCACCAATGCATATTCGCAGCTTTTCTCTACGATGGTGCAACTCAAACTTCCGTACGACGCGATGGAAGAGGCGTTCCGTCGCATGGTATTTAACGTGATGGGACGAAACTGCGACGATCACACGAAGAATTTTTCATTCTTGCTTCGCGAAGGCAGCGGAACCTGGGAGTTGACACCAGCTTACGACGTCACCTTCGCTTACGACCCTGCGAACGAGTGGATCAGCCAGCATTTGATGTCTGTGAACGGAAAATTCAAGGATTTCGAGCTCAAAGATCTGCTGGCAGAGGCCGACCGATTCAAAATTGGAACTGCAAACGACGTCATCGGGAAAGTGCGAAATGCCATCAAGCAATGGCCCCGGTTTGCCGAGCTTGCGGGTCTTCCTGAGGACGAAATGGTGGAGCGCCAGAATTATTTGCTGCCACTTGATTGAAACAAACCCCGCTACACCAATTCCAAAAACCCTAACACCGTATCCACACGCAGCGCAAAGTCGCTGATCGCGTGGTCGCCATCGGGCAGCAGGATGCGCCGAGCCTTTGGGTAGCGCGCTTGCATTTCCCGCCAATCCAGCACTTCGTCCTGTTGCGAAATAAGTGCTAATTCCGGGCCGGGACCTTGTGGGCCTTCGCTGGCCATGGCTTGCAGTTCAGCGATATAGCTTTCCTGAAAATAAAAGCGCTCTTGCGGCGCATGCCATTGGCTTTGCTCGCCGATGTGCCGCGCCAGGTCGCGCGCGGGAAACACCGCCGGGTTGAGCAATACGCTGCGGCAACCCGTCTGCCGCGCCATCCAGGACGCATAAAAGCCACCCAGCGAAGAGCCGACCACGGCCATGGTGTCTCGGGGCCAATCCGCGATGAGGCGCAGCATGTCCTGCGCTGCCTGGCGCGGCGAGGGCGGCAGTTGCGGGCAGCACCATTGCGCTAACGGATGCCGCTGCGCCACGGTCTGCGCCATCAGGCGCGCTTTGGCTGACGCGGGGGATGAGCGAAATCCGTGCAGGTAGAGCAGGTGCGTGGTCTGCCCTGCCTTGGCCGCCATCAACCGGCTGCCTCTAGCCCGTTGGCAAAGTGCTCGCGCATGCGCTGCACGCTTAGTGCCTCGTTGTGCGCCAGCAGCGCGTCCATCAAGGCCTGGTGTTCGCGCAGCGATTCGGCCACGCGCCCGCGCTTGAGCAGCGAGTTGTGGCGGTTGAGCTTCATTACTTTTCGCAAGTCCGCGCATAGCTGGTCCCGCCAGCGGTTGTCGGCAATTTCCAGAAGTCGCATGTGAAAGCGCTCATTCACTTCGAAAAACCGGTCGGTGGAGTCCACGGCAGCGCCCAGCTCGGTGTGCAGGGATTGCAAGTCTTGCAACTGCGCGGGCGTGGCGCGCTGGGCCACCACGCCAGCCGCATCGGATTCGAGCAACGAAAGCAGGTGGTACACGTCCGCCTGATCTTTGGCATTGACCTCGGTGACATAGGCGCCGCGCCGCACTTTCATGGTCACCAAGCCCTCGGTCGCCAGCACCTTGATGGCCTCGCGCAGGGGGGTACGGCTGATGCCGTATTCCTCGGCCAGCGCCATCTCGTCGATCCAGCTGCCCGGCGGTAATTGGTTGGAAAAAATGCG
>CAMDHL010000111.1 GCA_945898105.1 Comamonas sp. lk
TTGGCTGATGCAGGCAGCATCGCTAAAAGCAGCAGCGTGAGCAACCAGGGCAAGCTAGATATTCGCGGTATTGCTGGCAACAGCGTAACCCTAACTCAGTTCAGCCAAGGCGCTAGTGGTCATCTCTTGATGCGCACCGGCCCCACTAGCACCCAATTGCTCAACGTCACAGGCACAGCCAGCTTGAACGGCACGCTGACGCTCAGCGCCCAGGCAGGTAACTACAAGTCCGGCGTCTTTAAACTGATTGCGGCAGACCAGGTCAGCGGCCGCTTTAGCAGCGTCTCCACCGACCTGGGTAACTACGTGCGCAGCTATACGTTGTTGTACGGTCCGCAAGGCGTGGACTTGGAGATGCTGCTGGGGCCTGATGCGACTAACAGCCGCCAAGCCGTGGGGTCTGTGGCCAGCGCGCAAACAACTTTGATGAAGCAGCGCAATCAGTTGTTGTCCGACATGCTCAGCCAAGAGTGCCTGCCCAGCAGGGCTGGGCAAAGCTGTATAGCGATGGAGGGCCGCACTGGACGCAGCACACTGGGTAACGAAGGCACTGGCTTGATCAGCGGCGCCTGGCAGGTGTCGCCCACATTACGCGTGGGTGGCTACGTAGAACAAGGCGATGTAAAGCTAAGCGGCAGCGGCGTAGGCTTTAACAGCAATGCCCCCGGCTTGGGCGGCTTCTTACGCTGGAATGCCCAGACCGATGGCAGCGGCCTGCAAGCGCGCATGTCCTTTGCCACGCATAGCGGCAGCTTACAAATTACGCGAGATAAATCGCTGGCTGATACCGAGGCCGGTAGCGGCACTGCCTCGCTGCAAAGCTATTCAGTAGGCTTGGAGTTGGCATGGGCTATCCCAGTGAGTGCCAGCACCGTGCTCAAGCCGTATTTGAGTGTGCAAGATACGCGCAGCCAGCGCGACGCTTATACCGAAAACAGTGCGGCTGAAGTAACTAGCCCGATGAACTACGACGCCTTTCAACACAACACGCGGTACACCACTTTGGGCCTGGGCATGAGCGGTATCGTCGCCCAAGGCTTGAGTTATCAAATTAGTGGCGCACTGCAATTTAAGGAAAGACGCTATGGCAGCGCCTTCAGTGGCAGCAGCCTGATGTACCAGCTGGAGACCTTTGCGCTGGACATGCGCGATGCCAGTGCCAACCCGGAATTTGTAGGCGCGGCCGATGTGCGCTACCACTTGGGCAAAGACCAGCAGCTCACTGCCAAGCTGGCAATGCGCGGTCCTATCAGTGATGCGCCGCAAGTATTTAAAGCGGCCTTGGGGTATCAGGTTTCGTTCTAAGAAGACGCTGCAAATATTTCGACTCAGTGCTTGCGAAACCAGTGACCGTTGCGATGCCCACTAAGGCGCAAGTTTGCAAACCTTTTAAAGCCTTTGACTCTATTCAATCAAACTGCTTTAGCGGAAATCTCGGCTATCTGCGGATAAATCGCCCAACCAATCCGTCAAGTCCACCAGACGCTTGGCTATCAAGTGGCGCACCTGGCCGCCACTGTCTTCATCGCGCTGCCACACGCCAAATACAGCCAACAAACGTGCGCGCAGTAGCTCGGCGCGTTGTTTCTCTTTCAGGGCTTTCCAGACGATGACGTTGACCGTTCCGGTCTCGTCTTCTAAGGTCACAAATACAACGCCTTTGGCGGTTTGTGGTTGCTGGCGCATGGTGACGATACCGCAGGCACGCACCAGGCGGCCATGCGGTAAGTCACGCAACTGCGCGGCGCTGAGCAAGTTTTTGGCCGCCAGGCGCGCGCGCAAAAACGACAGCGGATGGCTGCGCAAAGTGAGGCCAGTAGCGGCATAGTCAAACACCACTTCATGCGCTTCATGCGCGGCAGCTAAAACCAGCGGCTTTTCATACACCGGCGCACCTTGCAAAAGCGCGGGCGCGCGGTGTAGCGCTGACGCATCCCAAACCTGCTGGCGGCGGTGGCCGCTGAGCGATAACAAAGCATCTGCGCTGGCTAGAGCCTTGAGGTCGCCAGCGTCCAGCGCACAGCGCAAAGCCAAATCCTCGGTACTAGCAAAAGCCCCCTGCCTGCGCGCCGTAGCGATACGTAAACCCACGCGCTCATGCAAGCCCGCCACCATACGCAAGCCCAGTCGGATAGCAGGCTGTAAATCAGGCTCGGGACCCGATTGTTCAAGACTGCAATCCCAGTCGCTGTAGCTCACGTCTGCGGGTAGCACGATGAGCCCGTGACGACGGGCGTCTTGCACCAGTTGGCTGGGGCTATAAAAGCCCAGCGGTTGACTGTTGAGCATGGCGGCCAGAAAGCAAGCGGGCTCGTGGCATTTGAGCCAGCAGCTCACATAGACCAATAGCGCAAAGCTGGCCGCGTGGCTTTCGGGGAAACCGTATTCGCCAAAGCCTTCGATCTGCTTAAACAATGCGTCGGCGTAGTCCTGTGTGTAGCCGTTGGCGACCATGGCGCCGACCAGGCGATCATAAAAATGCTGTACCCCGCCTTGGCGTTTCCAGGCGGCCATAGAGCGGCGCAGGCTGTCAGCTTCGCCGCCACTAAAGTTGGCCGCCGCCATGGCGATTTGCATTACCTGCTCCTGAAAAATCGGCACACCCAAGGTCCGTTTGAGCACCTCCTCCAAAGCCGCGCTAGCGTATTGCACGGCTTGCGGGTTGGCGCGCGCTTTCAGGTAGGGATGCACCATGCCGCCTTGGATGGGGCCGGGTCGCACGATGGCCACTTGTACCACCAGGTCGTAAAAGCAACGTGGTTTGAGGCGCGGCAGCATGCTCATTTGCGCGCGGCTCTCGATCTGGAACACGCCTACGGTATCGGCCTGGCAAATCATGTCGTAAGTGGCTGGGTCTTCGGCCGGGATGTCTTGCAGACGCAGCGGCCTACCGCGCCAGTGGCCTATCAAGTCCAGGCAGCGGTGGATGGCGCTGAGCATGCCCAGAGCCAATACATCGACTTTGAGCAGGCCGACCGTGTCCAAGTCGTCTTTGTCCCACTGGATGATGCTGCGCTCGGGCATAGCCGCGTTTTCTACCGGCACGATGCGCGTAAGCGGCCCTTGCGTCAGCACAAAGCCGCCCACGTGCTGACTAAGGTGACGCGGGAAGCCTTGTAGCTGAGTCGCCAAATCAAGCCAAAGCTGCAGGCGGCGGGGTGGTGGGATAGTGAAGTCTGCGCCTTCGCTGAAGGCGATAAGACTTGAGTCCTCCGACTCGTTTTCCTTTGCAAATGGCTGAGCGGTGGAAGCTTGCGGTTTGTATTGCTCGGCGGGCGCCATATCGGCAGAGCGCTCAGCTCCGTGTCCCCCGCCCGCTGCGCGGGCTCCTCCTTTACCTACGCTGAGCGCTCTGCCGTTCTGGCTTGTGGCGCACGAAGTCACGCTTGCAGTTGCAGTTACGCGCTCAATCGCACTTTGTAAGCGCTCGGCCAGCACGGTGCGGCCATACATGCCCGGATGCTCTTTGGCCAGCGCGTTAATCAGAGCTTCGGGAATTTGCAGCGCACGCCCTACATCGCGCAGCGCACTGCGCGGGCGGTAACGCGTGACCACAGCGGTGATCGCGGCGCGCTCGCGGCCATATTTGGCGTAGATATATTGGATGACTTCTTCGCGCCGTTGGTGCTCGAAGTCCACATCAATATCGGGCGGCTCGTCGCGCTCGCGCGAGATAAAGCGCTCAAACAACACGCTCATACGCGCAGGGTCCACCTCGGTCACACCAAGGCAGTAGCACACCGCCGAATTCGCCGCCGAGCCGCGCCCTTGGCACAAGATGCCGCGGCTGCGCGCAAAGCGCACGATGTCGTGCACCGTGAGGAAATACATCTCGTACTTCAGTTCGGCGATTAAAGCCAGCTCATGCTCCACCTGCGTACGCACGCTTGCGGGTATGCCCGTGGTGTAGCGCATGCACGCGCCTTCTTCGGTGTAATGGCGTAACGTTTGCGCAGGCGTCTGGCCCGGTAACACAGCCTCCAGCGGGTAGTGGTAACGTAAGCTGTCCAACGAAAAGTGGCAGCGGCTGGCAATCTCTAAAGTGTTCGCTAAGTGTTCGGCATCAAACAAGGCCGCCAAACGTGCGCGGCTGCGCAAATGCCGCTCTGCATTAGCCTGCAAACCGCGTCCACATTGCGCAACCGGAAGCCCCAAACGCACGGCAGTGATCACATCGTGCAATGGCTTACGCGAACGCACATGCATTTGCACTGCACCCACTGCCACCACCGGTAGGCCACTTAGGTGTGCGATCTGGCGCATGCGCAAGGTGTGCAGCGCATCCTGCGCACCCAGACTACGCGTCGCGCCCAACCACACTTGCACGCCATAGTGTGCGCGCGCAGCCGCTGCAATCGCACAGGCTTTTTCCACCGACAAAGCGGGTGGTAAAAGCAAAATAATTTCATTGCCTGCCAAGGTCGGCCAGGCTGCCCAACCGCCTTGCGTCGGCTGCCAATGCAGCGCGTACTGCCCCTTGGGCGCAGCGCGGCGCGCGCTACTGATGAAGTCGCACAAATTGCCCCAACCCTGCAAGTCGTGCGGCAAAGCGACGAAGCGGAAACACGCTTCGCCGGCTAAGGCGCCGCCGGACATCACTTCTGGCGCATCTCCCACCAATGGGCCAACAAGGACCGCATCCTGTGTAATCGACCTTGTCGAGGGCCGATCTCGGCGCGACTTTGCGTCTGGCACAGACCAGGATGCACGCACGCCAAACTCAGCGCCCGGCAACAACTTCAGGCCCGCCGCACGCGCCGCCTCGTGTGCGCGCACCACGCCAGCCACCGAGCACTCGTCTGTCAGCGCCAGCGCCGCATACCCCAAAGCCTTGGCCCGCGCCACCAACTCCTGCGGCAAAGACGCGCCATGCTGAAAGCTGAACGCACTGATGGCGTAAAGCTCGGCATAGGCGGGCGATGGGGAGGCGGCGGGCATCGAAACTTGTTTTGAAATACTGTATATAAATACAGTATAAACAAGCTACTTTAAAGCTGGCGAGACCCTTAGGATCGACCACCGCAAGTCAGAAGACACCATGAACCTACCCACGGCTCCAGACTCTCCCCCCACCACCCCAGCCCCCATCAGCCTGCGCCAGGCCTGGCCGTTTTGGCTGAAGGTGGGCTTCATCAGCTTTGGCGGGCCGGCCGGGCAAATTGCGCTGCTTCACGAGGAACTGGTAGAGCGGCGGCGCTGGATTTCGGATGCGCGGTTTTTGCATGCGCTTAATTACTGCATGGTGCTGCCCGGCCCGGAGGCGCAGCAACTGGCCACCTATCTGGGCTGGCTGATGCACCGCACTTGGGGCGGCATCGTGGCGGGGGTTTTGTTTGTGTTGCCTTCGCTGTTCATCCTGATCGGTCTGTCGTGGGTCTATTTGGTGTTTGGTGGAAGCGCGCTGGTGACGGGTTTGTTTGCCGGTATCAAACCGGCGGTTACCGCCATCGTGTTGCAAGCGGCCTGGCGCATAGGCACGCGTACGCTGCGCCACCGCTTGCTGTGGGCGCTGGCGGCCCTGTCGTGGTTTGCGCTGTATGTGTTGCAAGCGCCTTTCCCGGCTATCGTTTTGGGCGCGGGGCTCATAGGCGCTATCGGCGGGCGCTTTGCGCCGCAAGTGTTTCAAGCAGGCACTGTCCACGCAGCCAAGGCCGGGCCGCACGCACCCGCTTTGATTGACGACGACACGCCCACACCGGCGCACGCGCGCTTTACGTTGGCCGGTTTGGTGAAGGTGCTGGCCTGCGGGCTGTTGCTGTGGCTAGTGCCCATGGCGCTGCTAGTGCTCACGCAGGGTTGGGACCACACACTCACGCAAATGGCCTGGTTTTTCACCAAAGCGGCACTGCTGACTTTTGGCGGCGCCTATGCGGTATTGCCTTATGTGTACCAGGGCGGCGTGGAGCAGTTTGGCTGGGTGACGGCGGCGCAAATGATCGACGGCTTGGCGCTGGGCGAGACCACGCCGGGGCCGCTGATCATGGTGGTGGCTTTTGTGGGCTATGTAGGCGGACACACCCAAGCGCTGCTGGGCCCGGACCACTTGTTTCTGGCCGGCGCGCTGGCCGCCACGGTGGTGACCTGGTTTACCTTTTTGCCCTCATTTGTGTTCATCCTGGCCGGCGGGCCTTTCATCGAATCGACGCAGCAGGATTTGTGTTTAAGCGCCCCACTGACCGCCATTACCGCTGCGGTGGTAGGCGTCATCGTCAGCCTGGCGCTGTTCTTCGGTCAGCATGTGTTCTGGCCACAAGGTATGGGCGGACACTTTGATGTGGCCGCCGCTGTCATAGCAGCAGCAGCCGCGCTGGCGCTGATCCGATTTAAGCGGCCGGTGGTGCAAGTGATTGCTGCTTGTGCGCTGGCGGGATGGGCTTTGTCTTTGCTGGCGTAAGTCTGCGCTCACTTACTTGGACGCTGCTCGCAAATGCAAGCAACGCACCAGGCCACCAATATTGCTGCTTCGTACAGCTTATTGCGCAGGAAGTAGGTTTGCCAAAGGTGGAATTTTGGCGTACACATCCTGCGGTTTGCTGAAGTCAAAGGCTTGTATCGAGGCATCTTGCAAGAGCTCCGCCCATTTCGTTAGACGGTCTAGTACCTCTTGCTTTTTTGCATCAGCTTTGAGGTCTTCTTTCGTCCAATCGGCTAAGCCACTGTTTTTGATTCCAAGTTGGCCCGCATTGATAAATAAATTGAGTCGGTAATACCTACCCATGCTTCCGGTATTTGTCAATGCGATAGTCAAAAATAGGGTCGGCGTTGCACCGACATTGATTATTCTTGGATCGATCGTCATGCAGTTATCCTGCTTACCTTTGCCTTTGTTACGAACTACCAGATGGTCCGGCGAACACGGAGTTCCGTTCCAATTGCTAGCGTCTCCCACAGTAAGCGTCGCATTCAACCATTGCCGCGCCAGCAGTTGAGGTCCCAAGTAATAGTCAAGAGATACTTCACCCATTTTGATGCCTTTGGTCGACTCTGACAGGGCGCTCCTAGCGAATTGCCAACGTCCATCATCTTGATAAATCGGATAGCCACCAATCGTGTC